>CBINIO010000346.1:0-5202 GCA_966250725.1 uncultured Chitinophaga sp. | reverse complement strand
AGCCGCGTTTCAACATCAACCTCAAAGACGATAAAACTTACCCGTTCATCATCATCAAACACGAGCCTTTCCCCCGCGTGTTCCTCACCCGCCGCGTGATCAGGGACGGCAGCGAATACCTCGGCCCCTTTACTTCCGTAGGCAGGGTGCGCGAAGTGCTCGAGATCATCCGTTACAACATCCCGCTGCGCACCTGCTCGCTGAACCTCAGCGAACAGAACATCCGGAAGGGAAAGTTCAAGGTCTGCCTCGAATACCACCTCGGCAACTGCAAAGGGCCCTGCGAAGGTTTGCAAACGGAGGAAGATTACCGCGAAGGTTTGCAGCAGGTGAAAGAGATCCTGCGCGGCAACCTTTCGCCCGTGCTCAATATCTTCAAATCAAAAATGCAGGAGCATGCGATGAACATGGAATTTGAAAAAGCGGAGATCCAGCGTAAAAAGATCGAAAGCCTGCAGGCCTACCAGAGCCGCTCCACCATTGTGAACGCGAGAGTGGGCAACCTGGACGTGTTCACCATTCTTTCCGAAGGCAATTTCGCGTACGTGAATTACCTGCGCGTGCTCAACGGCACCATCGCCGATACCAAAACCGTGACGCTTGAAAAAAAGCTCGAAGAAACGGACGAGGAAGTGATGGCCTACGCCGTGGCCTACCTGCGCGACGCTTTCCAGAGCATGGCGCGCGAGATCGTATTGCCTTTTGAAGTGGAGTTCCCCGAAGAAGGCGTTACGCTTACCGTTCCGAAAGGCGGCGACAAAAAGAAGCTGCTCGATCTTTCCGAAAAAAACGTGACCTATTTCCGCGAGGAGCTGAAGAAAAAGAAGATGCTGCACCTCGAAGGCAAAACGGACACGGAGAAGAAAAAGGTGCTGTACCAGCTGCAGGCCGATCTCGAGCTGCAGGAGCTGCCGGTGCATATCGAATGTTTTGATAACTCGAACTTCCAGGGCAGCTATCCCGTTTCGGCCTGCGTGGTGTTCAAGGACGGCGTGGCGTCAAAAAAAGATTACCGGCATTTTAACATCAAAACGGTGGAAGGCATCAACGACTTCGCATCCATGACGGAAGTGGTTTTCCGCCGTTATAACCGCCTGCTGAACGAACAGCAGCCATTACCGCAGCTGGTGATCATCGACGGCGGCAAAGGCCAGCTGGGCGCGGCTATGGAGAGCATCCGCAAGCTCGATCTCATCGGCAGCATGACGGTGGTGGGGCTCGCCAAAAACGAAGAAGAGATATTTTTTCCCGGCGATAAGGAAAGCATCAAACTGCCGTACGACAGCGAAAGCCTGAAGCTGATCCGCCGTATCCGCGACGAGGTGCACCGCTTTGGCATTACGTTCCACCGGCAGAAGCGCAGTAAGGGCACGTTCAGGAACGAGCTGGAAGCTATCAAGGGCATCGGTGCGAACACGGCCACACAGCTGCTGCAGACGTTCCGGTCGGTGAATAAAGTGAAGCAGCTGTCGCTGGAAGAGCTGGAGAAGGAAGTAGGTCAAAGCAAAGCCCGCATCATCTTCCGCCATTTTCATGGTGAGGAGTCCTAACTATATTGAATTATACCCAAAAAGGAGAGCCCGGTTTGAGAACCAGGCTCTTTTCCCCAAGTTAACCATTAAAAGACACAGAATATATGGATTGCCTTGTAAAAGGCGGATCGCTTCAGATGGATTGCTTATACTAAAGTAATATGAACCACGTATTGCAGTTGTTAAGAATTTGTTATCACTACAAAAATACAAACATGTTGGAATGCCCTACAGCACTGGATTTCGGGCGATTTTAACAACTGCCGTTCTGATTAACAAACCGGCGCTTCAAGGCACTGCATTGTGACCGCAGTTTGCGTGTCGCCGGTGGCGGAACGCACGGCGCGGAGCGCCTGTAAAAGGTGACGTTGTTCGTGTGCGATGAGAAAACGGAACGTGTCTCCCGCGTTAAGTTTTAGCAGCGAAGAAAGAGAGGTGGGCACGCGCAAGCGTGTGATGTCGATCTTTTCAGCGCGCTGCAGCAGCGCCAGCAGGGCGTTTTGCTGCGCCGTAAATTCCGTAAGAATGGCGGGCGCGTCCAGCGCCGGCTGCGGGCAGTGGCCTTTGGGCGCTTTCATTTTTGATTTCAGAACGCCGTCCGGTTTGGGTTGCATGAGACCGGTGAAATAATTGCCCAGCCAGCCGCTGCGGAATTGCGGCTTCGCCGTCCACTGATCGCGTTCCGCTTTGTTAATGGCCTGTTCGAGCGCGGGCAGGTAAAACTGTCCGTAGCCGTTCAGGTGGTGGAGGCACTGCGCTGCGCTCCAGCTGCCGGGCGCGGGCTGCTGCAGCAACACGGCGGCGGGCTGGGAATTGATATGTGTCTGAAAGGCGTTGAGAACGCCTTTTACATCGGTGCGGAGATCTTGCAGCAGTTCCGCTGCTTGAAAGACAGGCATGGGCTGGATTTTATTTTACCACAAAGGTACATGCGGCGGAGCGGAGCTGCTGCATGATCGCAAGATATATAAAAAAAACTGCCTCCCGGTGAGGAGGCAGTTTTTCATTATTTTCTTTTGGATCTGAACGCTGCGGCTTAATATTCCCAGAGGTCCTGCTCTTTGTTAAAGATCTTGTCTTTAATCGCCTGGCCTTCGAGGAGGCGCATAACGCCGTCTTTGATATAGCTGTTGATATCCCTGTTGAAAGCGTTCTTTTCTTTCACCACAAAGCTGGTAAAGAAGCGCATTTCGAACAGGTCTTCCCAGGTCATGGTAGCTGCGTCGTTATTCGGGTTGAAGACGTCGTATTTTGCCAGTACCGGGCGAAGGTCGGGGTAATACAGCCAGAAGAGGGGAATGGAGGCGCGGATGGACCCGTCGTCGTTCATACGGGATACCATGGGCGCGATGCCCAGGATGCGGACCTTCAGCGCGGAGGCTTCCTGGTCGAACACCCATACTTCCTTGATCTTGTATTGTTTGATGGATTCCGGGTTGAACTCGTCCCTTGTCTCCACCAGCTTTTCTTCGCCGGTAACGGGGTCTACGCTCCTCACAGACCTTACTTCGCCGGTCAGCTTCGTCATGATCTCATCATAACTCATAACGGTGCTGAAACGGTCGTCGATCGGGCTGAAGGCTTCTACTTCCTTCGTTCTGACGGCATTGAGCAGAATATTGATCAGCAGCTGGTTCACACCGGTCTCGTCTTCCACGTTGTACTGGAAGGGGAGGTTCATTTTTTCGCGGACGTCTATCACCTGCCATATCTGTTTTTCCCAGAACTTGTCGTCTTCGCGGATGTGATCATATGCAATGGGCACACGGTCGCGGATCGGGCTTTTCTCGGAAACGCCGTCGATGCGGAGCGAGGGGCGCGGCGTATCCACGGGCGTGCCTACGCCATCCTGCCGTAAAGACGGCGGGGGCGCCTGCTGCTGCATGGTAGCCGGATCGGTCCCTGCCGGCGCGGCGGGAACGGTTACGGGTCGTCCCGTAGCGGGATTGGTAACAGGCTGCTGCTGTTGCGGCTGCTGTTCCTCGGCCGGCGTAGCGCCGCGGCGGCGGCGGCTTTGTGCATCTGCTGTGGTAGCAGAGGCCAGCATGATCGCTAAAAATGTACCCCAGCTGATCTGTTTCAATATTACTGCTCGCATAGCCCAGTAATTAATTTGTATTGTTAATTAAGCTTGTAACTGATATTCTGCATGGAACGTACTTTGTTATCCGGGCCTTTTACCCTGATGTTCTCAAAGTACACCAGGTCGCCGGGCTTCAGTGTACGGATCGCCTGCGTGATCTCGGGGGATTTGGGCCAGTATTCGGAGGTCGCTTCTCCTTCGACATACTCGCGTCCCCTTGAGTCGATCGCCATGCGGTAGCCTACCACGGCATAACGTACGCCATCGAACACAAAATCTTCCAGGTCCGCCCGCAGGCCCTGCTGCGCTTTGAACTCGGCCACTTTCATGGTCGGGCCTTTGCTCACGCCCACTTTCATGGTCGGGTCCGGCACCATTTTCACGCGGAATTCTTTCGAGTCCAGCGTTTTCATCGTACCGTCGATCTCCGCGGAAACGGTGATGATGGCCTTGGTACCGGGCTGGGAAGCGGTGACGATAAATTCGCCGGGCGCTTTCCTGGTGATCTGCGCGCCTCCGCCTTTTACGGTGGCGATGATCTTTTCAGCGGGCACGCCGGCCGCGGTGATTGACACCGGGTTTTGCAGCGCCGCATAGATCACATTCATTTTGTCCGCGGAAATAGAGGTGGCGGACGCACCTACTTTATATTTCTCTTCGAAGTTCTTTGTTACTTTATCGCCGTTCGGTTTGATCAGCTCGATGGTGCCGGAAATGGCATGCTCGCCGATAGCGCCTACGGGCACCTTATATATGCCCATGCCGTTCTTCGCTTCCACCGGTGTGCCGTTGATCACGATCGTAGGATTTACGGTGCTGCTGTAAGCGCCCATCACTACTTTCGCTTCGAGCATCTGCCCGCTGGTGAAGTTTTTCGAGTTCAGCGATACGAACGCTTCCAGCTGGTCGAACTTGAAGTCCTTTTCGGAAACTTCTGACAGCAGCTTGTCGATGATCATCGCTTCCGAGTTCTTGATATCGTTCTGGAACTTGCTCAGCAGCGTAACCGCGGCGATGGACGGCACCATGTTGAAGTGGTAGGTCGTCCAGCTTTTTTTCACGGGACCTTTCTGATCGGGAACCTCTATCTGCAGCGGAAGGTTCTTTGAAAAGGCCGCGCGGTCCTTCGGATCGATCAGCGCGAGCATTTGATTCCTTACATCCTCCAAACGTTTCTGCAAAGCGGGGCCGTTCTTCTGGTTCTCCATCACGCGTGTAGCGGCATCGAGATTGTCCTTTCCCTTGATCTCTCCTTTATCGTTCAGGCCGTCGCTTTCTTTAATGATTGAATCTTTCAGTGCGTTTATATAGGTATAGGCGTCGGCAGAAAGTTTTTTAACCTGGTCTGCCTTCGCTTTAAATGGACCCACCTTTGCGGCGTCGGTCTTCATTTGTTCTTCGAACATCCTGTACGTCACCTTGTTCTTCGCGTCGATCGAAGTGTTGGAGGTAGTAATTGAATTATTTACGATCTCAAATGCGTTCAATACTTCGGCGGATACGTTCAAAGCCAGCATGGCTGTGAGCACCAGGTACATGAAGTTGATCATCTTCTGCCTGGGGTCTTTTGGTAATGCCATAGTTAAT
>CBINIO010000345.1:0-5209 GCA_966250725.1 uncultured Chitinophaga sp. | reverse complement strand
GGAAACTCACCGTCAGCTGGTGGACGAACATCCGTTTTGAAAAAAGCTTCACCCTCGACCTTTGCATGCTGCTGAAAGCATCCGTCTGCATCGCGGTGAGCGGCGTGCTGGAAGTAGCGTCCGACAGGCTGCTGGCGCTGATACAAAAAGGCATTACCGTTGCGCAGGTGGCGCAGGTGAACCGCAACTTTACCGAAGCGGGCATCATGGTGCACGCGTACCTCATGTTCGGCTTCCCCACGCAAACCGCCCAGGAAACCATCGATTCGCTGGAAATGGTCAGGCAGATGTTCAAAGCGGGCATCCTGCAATCCGCTTTCTGGCATCTTTTCACCATGACCGCCCACAGCCCCGTAGGCCTCGACCCCGCGAAATACAACGTACGCAAGGAAATGGAAGCTATGGGCTCTTTCGCCAACAACGACCTCCGGCATATCGACGACACCGGCGCCGATCACGAAGCGTTCAGCTTCGGTCTTAAAAAATCGCTGTTCAATTTTATGCACGGCATTTGTCTCGACGATCCTTTGCAGAAATGGTTCGAGTTCAAAGTGCCCAAAACGAAGATCGCGCCGGATTATATCGTGAACGCGCTTGCCGAGGACAAATTCGCTCCCGCAAAACCTTCCGCGAAGATCGTGTGGCTCGGCAAAAAGCCGTTGCTGGAAACTTATACCAAAAGCAAAAAAGGCAACAGCTGGGAGGTAACTTCCCTCACGTTCCAGAACCGGAAAGAAAAGGTGCATATCAATGTAGAGCCGCAGCAGGGCGAATGGCTGGCCGGCATACTGGAAAAGGCCTCGGTGGAGCAGCCCAAACCGCTCACGCTGCAGGAAGTAAAGGACAGCTATGCGGCCGCGGGGCTGGAAGATTTTGAATTGTTCTGGGACAACAAACCCGTGAATAACCTGTATAAATTCGGGCTGCTGAATTTGTAAGCTCAGCGTTTTTTACTGCCGCGTTTTTTTGGTTTGCCGTATTTTTTCATCATCTTTTCTTTGTGGCTGACCTTTACGTTCACCTTGCGGTTTTTCGCGGACTTCTCGTGAAAGGCCGCGCCGGATTCACGTTTCGGCTGCTTCAGCACGATGTTCGGCACCACCGTTTCGGGAATTTCCGCTTTGGTGAGCACGGTTGAAATTTCAAGATGCTCCGGCAATTCCGTTACCGGCACTTTATAATTCATCACCGCTTCCGCTTTTTCCAGCTGCTCCATTTCTTTTTCCGTTATAAAGCTGATGGCAACGCCCTCCTTGTCCTGCCGGCCGGTGCGGCCGATGCGGTGCACATAACTTTCCGGCGCTTCCGGCATATCGAAATTGATGACGTGCGTTACTTCCGAAATGTCCAGCCCGCGCGCGATGATGTCCGTGGCGATCAGCAGCCTGAAAGTACCGTCCTGGAAGCGGTTCACGGAATTAAAACGATAGTTCTGTTCTTTGTTGGAATGTATCACGCCTACTTTGCCCGGCATGTCCGCTTCCAGTCTTTCAAACAGCTGGTCCGCGAGCTGTTTGGTGGAAACGAAAAGCAGCACCTTGCTCATGTCCGATTGTTCTTTCAGCAGCAGTTCCAGCAGGTTCACTTTTGTGTTGAAGTTGGGAACATGGTACACGCGCTGCGCGATGTTCGTAAGCGGCGTGCCCGCGGGCGCGGCTTCTATCACCGCGGGGTTGTTGAAGAACTCCGTGATGAGCGCCTCCACTTCCGGCGTGATGGTGGCGGAGAACATCAGGTTTTGTCTTTTCACCGGCAGCAGGTCGAGGATGTTTTTGAGCTGTGTGCGGAAGCCGAGGTTCAGCATTTCGTCCACTTCGTCTATGACGAGCTTTTTGATATTCTTGAGCTTGAGCGCGCCGCTCAGCACAATGTCCACCAGGCGGCCTGGGGTGGCTACCACCACGTCCAGCTTGCCTTCGGCGGTCGCCATTTGCGGGTTCATGTTGGTGCCGCCGTAAAAACCGGCCACTTCAACGTTCATGTACGCCGTGAGCTTTTTCACGGATTCCACTACCTGCGCCACCAGCTCGCGGGTAGGCACCACCACGAGTATCTGCGGGAACCGGTCTTTGGAGAACGACCACTGGCGGAGGCAGGGCAGCAGGTAGGCAAAGGTTTTGCCCGTGCCGGTCTGCGCAATGCCGCATACGTCCTGCCCGCTCATCACTACCGAAAACACCTTTTGCTGGATGGTGGTGGGCGTGGTCACGTTCAGGTCTTGCAGGGCCGCGAGCAGCGGTTTGTTCAGGTTCAGGTCGTTGAAGGTCATGTTGCCGGTTACGTTAAGCCGCAAAAGTACGGTAAATCGGGCGGAAAACGGGCGGGAGCTTCAGAAGCCCGGGTACAGGCTGATGCTTTTTCCGTACGGCGGGTGCGCCTCCCGGTTTTCTGCACCGCGGGCGTGTCTCCCAGTTTTCTGCACCGGGCATGTCTCCCGGTTTTCTGCACTCCGGGTATGCCTCCCAGTTTTCTGCACCGTGGGGCATGTCTCCCGGTTTTCTGCACTCCGGGTATGCCTCCCGGTTTTCCGCACCGCAGGCATGTTTCCCAGTTTTCTGCACTCCGGGTGCGCCTCCCGGTTTTCCGCACCGCAGGCATGCCTCCCGGCTTCCCGCTACAAAAAAAGGGATCATCACCTGATCCCTTTTTTCGTATGAAAAGAAAAAATTATTGCGCGTTGGCAACGAGCGATACGTCCAGCGTAAAGTCGTCGTAGATCGCTTTGTCGCCCAGGTTTTCGAAGAAGTTGCTGGAGCGGTACTTGATATCGAATTTCGTGCGGTCGACCGTAACGGTCGCCTTTGCCGTGGCCTTCCCACCGGAAACGGCTACGGTAGCGGGGAACGAGATGGCGTTGGTAATGCCTTTGATGGTGAGGTTACCCGTCACGTCATAATTGCCGCCGCCTTTGGGCACGGCGCTGGTGATCACGAACGTAGCGGTAGGATGTTTTTCCACCGAAAAAAAATCATCGCTTTTGAGGTGGCCAGTCAGCCTTCCGTTCATGTTCGCGTTGGTGATGTCCGTAACGGTAATGCTGCGGGTGTCCAGCGTAAAGCTGCCGCCTTTCAGCACGTTGTTGTCGATCTGCAGCTGGCCTGCGGCCACGTTGATAGCGCCGGTATGGGAGCCGGTCATCTTTTTGGCGGTCCAGGTCAGCTTGCTTTGCTGATGGTCCACCTGGTACACGGCATCGGCTTTCGCGGCGTGTGCGGCGGTCTTTACAGGGTTTTCGCCGGCGGGTGCGGCAAAAGACAGCAGGATGGTGGCGCCGCTGATAAAAAATAAGGTGGCTAAACGTCGCATTTGGTCTTGGTTTTTAAATGAGTTCGCATGTAAGGTTCTAAATCCGGCCCAATTTACACAATCCTGTCAAACGGGGGCATTCATGCCGCATTGTTACGGCTACTTTAGCATTTGCTTCACAAACATTTCACATAAGTTTTACACTTCGGAATATACTTTAGAGGTATCAAAACGCGTGTGCATTTTCCGCCATTCCTGCACATGCGCGGCCGGTCTTTCTTCCATCGTTTGCCCCGCCGGCATTCATCCGGGAACCCCTGTTGGCAGCTGAACGTATTGACGGAAACCATCGCTCAGCTTATGCGCAAAGCCGGTTATAACGACCGGCTTTTGCTTTGTAAGAATATACGGATAATCCCGCTAAAGACAAAATAGGTTATCCGCCGTTATATTGTTATATTCATAGCACACCAAACCAAAACCGTTTGCCGCTGCCGTGCTCCCGCCCCATGCGGCCCGTTTACGCGAAACCAGCTGGCGCTACATGCAGATCCTGATCTTTTTAATATAAATTTTGTTCGCCGCCGTTAACAGGCGAGCCCGTACACTGGTCTGTCCGCATCCCCCATGAAATTACGCCTGGTCAAACGCCCTCCGGGTGCGTGTGCAGGGTGCTTATTTGTTGATATCCCGCAGTTCCACCCTCCTCCTTTCATTCACGATGATGTGCGTGGTGTGGGTGAAAACCTTATCCCCGTTACCGTACTCCAGGAACATCTCGAGCGGCATCACCACCGGCGGGTAAGAGCCTGCTATGCGCATCCGTTCGATCTGCAGCTTGAAATGCTCCGGCATGAGGCTGTAGCCGGGAAAAACGGAGTGCGGGTCCATCGGTATCCACACGTAGGCGGTTACTTTGGAGTGATTGGTGTTCACTACCCGCGGGTCCTTCCGGAGATTATGCGCCACATATTCCTCGCAGGCCACGCCGGCGATCACCTTTTTGCTGCCGGTACGCTTCAGCTGGCTCAGGTAGCCGATCTCGCCGGGGTACACCGGTTCCATGCCGTCCAGCTCCAGCTTTGTTTTATCGCCGCTGGCAATCCCGGCCACCCCGGACAGCATCAGCTGCGATTCCTTTCCGAAATCCCCGAAATAATGATATTTGGTGCCGGTGCTCCGGCTTTTGAGCTGTATGCTGAAAACGGCCTGGGTGCTGCTGTAATAGATCACGATGTCTTCCCCGCCGTCTATCACGCGCTGGCTGCCCTGGAACGCTTCGCTTTCCTGGTACACGGCCCAGTCGTATTCATAAGCGGAATCTATTTTCACCGCATCGTCGCCGCCGATGATAAGCGTGGGCTCGGGCGCAGGGTTTTTACTCGTGCCGCGGGCCTGGGGAAAGGTGTCGTCGATGGTTTCTTCGGTTTCGGCGGACGCCTTTTTTTTCAACGCCAGTTTTTTGAACAGCTGCGCGTGAAGGGCCGGTATACAGAGGATCATTGCCAATGCCAGGAGGATAGGTCTTTTCATAGGTGCTGGTGAATTCTCCCGGAAAGTTAAACATATAATTCTAAATCACCATACTAACTGACCATTAAACTGCAGCCGCGCAGGGCGGAGTTGTCCAGCCGGCCGAGCACATCAAAGCTGCCGTCCGTATGCAGGCGGCCGATATCGTCGGTGGCGACGAAGGCGCAGGAATAAATATTGGCGAGGTCCGCCACGTTGATGACGCCGGAAGCGGCGGACAGGTCGAAGGGATCGTTTTCGTCACGCAGCAATACCTTCATCCAGGGCGGGCAATGGAACCGGCCGCCGCCTTTGGAGTAGGCCTGGCTGAGCAGCTCCGTCATGCCGTATTCCGCGTGCACGGCGGGTACGCCGAGACGTTCGGAGAGAAAGGCGTGCAGCTCTTCGCGCGTCCATTCTTCGCGGCGGCCTTTCATGCCCCCGGTTTCCA
>CBINIO010000344.1:0-5217 GCA_966250725.1 uncultured Chitinophaga sp. | reverse complement strand
CCCTGGAGCCGCGGCGGCTTTGTAAATTCGCAGGTGTTCGATCACACTTCCAACCTGCAGTTCCTCGAAAAATTCTTCAGCCACAAACTGAAAAAGAAAGTACACACCGATAATATCACCAGCTGGCGGCGCGCCGTTTGCGGCGATCTTACCTCCATCTTCAGGCCGTACAACGGCGAAAAGATCGAGACGCCCGCTTCGCTGGACAGGGAAAGTTTTATCGAAGCCATCCACAACGCGAAGTTCAAAGCGCCGCCTTCCAACTTCAAACCGGTAGCCATGCCGGTTACCGATGCGCGCAAATATCTGCCGGAGCAGGAAAAAGGCATCCGCCCCGCCTGCGCCATTCCCTACGAGCTGCATGCGCAGATCAAACCAGGTAAGGACGGGCGTACACTGCACATCGAGCTGGAAGCGGGGAACAGGTTGTTCAAAGACAAAAGCGCGGGCGCGCCTTTCCTGGTATACGGCGCCGATATGGAAAACCGCAGCTACGCCGTGGCCGCGGGCGACAAGCTGACCGACGAATGGACGGGAGAGGAGCTGAGCATATACGGCCCGAACGGTTTCTACCGGGCGTTTCACGGTAAGACCGGGAATTTTCCGCAAGTGGATATCGAATGCGGCTATACGAAAAAAGGCGATTTTGAATTGCGTTTCAAATCCCGGGAACGTAAGCCGCTGAAGGTGGAGGTCTCGCATGCGCATGCCGCCGGTGTTACGCCATTGAAGGTGGGAGGGAAGTATACGTCAAGCTATGCGCTTGCCTTAACGAAAGGATGGTATGATATTACGGTAAAACTGCCGGATTATGGTGCAGAATACCGCTTCGCGGGACATGTGGAAACAGGCGAGACGAGCTTTAGCGATCCGGTGATGGGGCGGGATACGGAGCATAACGCATAAAGATCATAAAAAGGGCTGGTCGAAATGTAGTGGCCGGCCCTTTACATGTGCCGCGATCCGCATACACTCACCGGTACTTCCAGTTCCTGTCCTTCCCCTCCGCGATCTGCTCCACCGCCTGGGCCAGCCGCTTCTCGCGCGTGGCCTCGGTTTTGGCTTCGCTGATCCACTCCGCGTATTCTTTTTTGTGCGAATAGCTCCAGCCGTCCCAGACCTTCCGGGCGGCTTTGTTCTTTTTCAGCGCGGCGGCCAGCACTTCCGGCACTACCAATTCCTTTTTGGCGGCGGGCGCTTTGGCGATCCTGATGCCCTGCTCGTTGAGCCTGTCCGCTTCCCTGATATAAGCGATCAATACCTTGTCGGCGGGAAGGTCTTTCAGCGAAGTGATCCTTCCCAGGCTGCCCATGGCGTTCTTTTCGCCGGTTTCGATAATACCCGCCCTGTCTTCCAGCAGCCGGCCCTTCCAGAAGCCGAACGCGCAATGCTGCTTGAAAGCGGCCATGTTGCAAAGGTTCTCCCCATGCGTGATAAAATGCGGGAAACCCCATTTGATGGCTTCGGTGGCATGCGGGCAGGCCTTATGCACGAGGTCGCGCAAATGCTCCAGGATGGGCTGCGCGAAGGGGGCGGCTTTGGCGATATACGCGTCTGTCTGGCTCATATACTAATTTAAGGAAAATAACTATCTTGTGTCCGGCCATATCTGCGTCCCTTGTGCATTTCAAAATTCCATCCGTATAACTACGCAATTATTTCGGGCAGTTCTACCTGCCTGCAAAAGTTCCGGCAAGCGTAAATTGCAATCACTCACATAAAACCTCAAACAGTTATGAAAAGATCATCATTCGTGCCCTGGTTTCTCGTACTGCTGCTGCTGGCGATATTCATTTACCGGGAACTGAACCGCAAAATTCCCGTGAACGGCGATAAGGTGAAGGAGCACGTGATCAGCATGAAAGAAGCCGAAGGCTACACGAAGGCCTTTGCCGCCGCGAAAAACGCGCTCGAGCGCCAGCTGCCCAATCCCGGTTACCTGGACAGCAACTTTAATCTCCCCCAATGTGAGCTGTTCAACAAAGACGCCATCGGCGCCATCCTCAACAAACCCGGCACGGAGGGCCTCCGCATCTACCTCGGGCTCAACAACAAAAAAGAAGTATGTTTTGTGCTGGTGCCGGTAACCGGCCAGGGGAAAGACATTACCGAACGCCTCGCCATGGACTACAATTCCTGGCTGCCCGGCATCATGCCCGCACGGGCCGGCTATACCGAGGACGCCGAAGCTATTGAAAGAGGCCTGCGCTGCCCGCACATCTGCGACCTGGACAGCCCGCTTTCCACTTCCTTTTAATGGAACAATGCGTTGTCTATGAACCTGAACGTTACCACGATATTCACCTCGACGATACTGATCCCTATTGCGATAGGGCTGGTACGGCTGGGCCGCATCAGGGCCAGCTACCAGCCCTTCCTGGTGTTCCTGCTGCTGGCGTTCACCGCCGAGCTGGTAGGCTACATCAGCATCAAACTGGTGCATAACAATAACGTATCTACGAACATTTACACGCTCATGGAAGCCGTGGTGATCGCGTACATCTTTTACGCCTGGGGCTTTTTCAGAAGGCATAAAACTTTGTTCATCGCGCTGCTGGTGCTGTACAGCATGGTGTGGAGCGCGGAAAATATCGTGCTGGGGCGGCTGGAAAGCCAGATCTGCTCTTATTTTATCATGCTGTATTCGCTGGCGACCGTGCTGCTGTGCATCAACGAAGTGAACGCCCTCGTATCCACGCGGGGCAACCTTTTCAGGAACGCGCGGTTCCTGATCTGCATGGGCCTTATCATCATGTGCGTGTACAGTCTCATTACCGAAGGCACGCTGCTCATCGACCCGGACAACGGGCCGCTGTCGATAAAGATCTTCACATTCTATGTTTATATCAACGCATTCGTTAATATTGTTTATGCTGTAGCGGTATATTTCATGCCCGAAAGGGATGACATCTACTTTTCCAAACGCTTCAATGCATAAATGACCCCATGGAAGACAGGATACTCTATATCACGATTTTCCTTTCCTCGCTGCTGGCGGTGATCATCATCTTTTTCATCGCCTCCATCATCCGTTATCACCGCCGCTTTATCCGCCTGCAACGCGAACGCATCACCGCGGAGATCAGGCTGCTGGAGAACGAACGCAAACGCATCGCCACCGATCTGCACGACAGCCTGGGGCCTTTGCTCTCCAGCGTAAAGCTCAACATCAGCAGCGTGGACGTGGCCGGCCCGCAGGATCAGCTGGTGATCTCCAAATCCGCGAAGTATATCGACGAGATCATTACTTCCATGCGGCAGATCTCCTACAACCTGCTGCCCACCACGCTCGAACGCAAGGGCCTGCTGGACGCCATCCGCGAATTCTGCCGCTATCTCGGGCAGGAAGCCCTGCTGGAAGTGCATGTGTACGCCATGAACACCGTTACGCCGCATCCCGATAAGGATATTCATATTTTCCGCATCGTGCAGGAGATCATCCACAACACGCTCAAACACGCCGGCGCCACCCGGCTGGACATCGGCTTCAACCAGGACGAAAAAGAGCTGCTGGTGCTGATCAAAGACAACGGCAAAGGTTTCAACGTGGAAAAGGCCACGCGCGAATCCGGCGGGCTGGGGCTGAAAAGCCTCGAGATCAGGACGGACATCATGCACGGCACCATCAACATCCGCTCCACGCCCGGCCAGGGCACGAGCTATTACATCCGCATCCCGCGCGGATGATGCGCGCTTCATCATTCCCCTCCCAAGGTCAAATAATTTGTATATTGTGACGGCAACCATATTTTACCGACCCTAAGCATACGTTTTCATGAAACACGACATCAGGCTGGCAGTGGCGGACGACCATGAGATATTCCTCGACGGGCTTGCGCTCATGCTTTCCCGGCAGGAGCATATCACCCTCGTAGGGCAGGCGGCCGACGGACGGGAGCTGGTGGAACTGGTGAACGCGGAAAATCCCGACGTGGTGATGACCGACATCAAAATGCCGCGTATGGACGGCATCGCCGCCACGCGTATGCTGGTGCAGCAAAACCCCGAAGTGCGCGTTATCGCCCTGTCCATGTTCGACGAAGAAGACCTGATCGTGGAAATGCTGGAAGCCGGCGCAAAAGGTTACCTGCTCAAGAATGCAGACAAGCAGGAAATACTGGAAGCCATCGCCAGCGTGTATGAGGACCGGGTGTATTATTGCAAAAGCACTTCCGCGAAGCTGGCGGGCATGATCGCCAAAAGCAGGTTCAATCCGTACAAACAGAAAGAAACGATCACTTTCACCGACCGCGAGCAGGAGATCATCAGGCTGATATGCCAGCAGTTCACCGCGCAGCAGATCGGCGAACGCATCTTCCTCAGCAAACGGACGGTGGAAGGCTACCGCACCCGCATCCTCGAAAAGATGAACGTACGGAACACCGCCGGCGTAGTGATGTACGCCCTGAAAAACAACCTCGTCAAAGAAGAAGACATCTTGTAATAAATACTTTCTAAACTTTTCCTGATAGACAGTTGCCTGACAGCAAGGCGGCTGTCTTTTTTTATGCCTGTTCAAAGGTTTTGGCAGGGATTATCGTCAAACCTAGCAGAATAACTTTACAATATGCGGCATGCATTCATCTTTACATTGCTTTTACTGACCTGCGCTCAGTTGACATTCGCGCAGAACCTGGTGCTGAAAGGCGTATTGAAGGACAAGGGGGACAGTACCGCCCTTCGGAACGCCACCATCAGGCTTACTTCCCCGGAAGATGCCGCATTCAGGAAACAGGCCATCACCGGCGCTGACGGCGCGTTCGAGATCACCGGTCTTTCCGCCAAACCTTATCTTGTCACCATCTCATATGTTGGCTACGGGGAACTGACCCGCGCCATCATGCTGCAGGCCGAAACGCAGGACCTGGGCACCATTTTGCTGCCCAAAAGCAGCCGCGACCTGAAGGAAGTGGTGATCAAAGGCCAGGTGCCGCCCAGCCAGCAAAAGGGCGATACGCTCCAGTACAACGCGGACGCGTATAAAGTAAACCCGGACGCCAGCGGCGAAGACCTTATCCGCAAGATGCCCGGCATTACCGTGGAGAACGGTACCGTAAAAGCGGGCGGGGAGGAAGTGAAAAAAGTGACGGTGGACGGGAAGGACTTTTTTGGCGACGATGCGTCCATGGCATTAAAGAACCTCCCGGCCGACGCGATCTCGAAAATAGAGGTATACGACCGCCAGAGCGACCAGTCGCGCTTTACCGGCTTTGACGA
>CBINIO010000343.1:0-5227 GCA_966250725.1 uncultured Chitinophaga sp. | reverse complement strand
TTCCCGCCGAAGTGCCCGCCCTGCCTGCATTCGCGCTGCAAAAACCGATCTCCACCACCATCCGCGAGTACGGCTGCGACTACTGGACGGGCACCTGCTACAGCACCAACCGCCGCGTTTGGGAGCACGACGGCGAATTCAAAAAATATCTTGAACGCATCCGCGTAATGGCGATAGATATGGAAACGGCCACGATCTTTTCCGTGGGCTTTTTTAACAAGATACCTACCGGCGCATTGCTGCTCGTATCCGACCAGCCGATGGTGCCCGAAGGCGTCAAAACCGCCGAAAGCGACAGGAAAGTGACCAACCAGTTCGTGGAACGTCACCTGAAGATCGGCATAGAATCCCTCAAGAACCTGATCAACAGTCACCAAACCGTTAAACACCTGCGCTTTTGAGTTCCGCCCCGCTCGTATCCATCCGCAACCTGGAAGTCACTTTCCAAACCGAGAACAGTCTTGTTACTGCTGTGAAAGGCATTTCGCTGGACGTGCGGCCGGGCGAGATACTCGGCATCGTCGGGGAATCGGGCTCGGGCAAGTCCGTGACCGCCCTCAGCCTCATGCGGTTGATCGCTTCGCCCGGCAACATCAGCGGCGGGCAGATCATCTATCAGCCGGAAGGCAAAGCGCCCACCGACATTTTGCAAATGCCGTCCGCCGCCCTCCGCGGATTTCGCGGGCGGGAGATCGCCATGATCTTCCAGGAGCCGATGACCTCGCTGAACCCGCTGCACACCTGCGGCCGGCAGGTGGCCGAAGCCATCCGGCTGCATAAAAAGGCGAGCGAAAAAGAAGCAAAAAAACAGACCCTCGCTTTATTCGAAAAGGTGCGCATCCCGCGCCCTGAAGAAGCGTACGATAAATACCCGCATGAACTGTCCGGTGGGCAAAAGCAGCGTGTGATGATCGCGATGGCCATTTCCTGCGGCCCGCGGCTGCTGATCGCGGACGAGCCCACCACCGCGCTGGACGTGACCGTTCAGAAAACCATCCTTGGCCTGCTGCGCGAATTGCAGCAAGAGCTGGGCATGAGCGTGATCTTTATCACCCACGACCTTGGCGTGATCGCCGAGATCGCCGGTCGCGTGGCCGTAATGTACAAGGGGGAGATCGTGGAAGAAGGCGCCGTGAAAGACATTTTCGATCATCCCCAACACCCTTACACCAAAGGCCTGCTGGCCTGCCGCCCCCCGCTGGACCTGCGCCTGCGGCGGCTTCCGGTGGTGCGGGATTTTACGGAGGAAGGGAAGGCCGCCGATGTGGACGCTTTTGTACGCTCGCTGGTGCTGCCCGAAGAAGAGCAGAGAACGCGGGAGGAGCTGCTGCAAACCCGGCCCCTATTGCTGGAGGTGGAAGGGCTCAGCACCTGGTTCCCCGGTAAACGCAGCCTGTCCGGCAGGGCGCGTCATTACACGAAAGCAGTGGACGATGTGAGCTTTGAAGTGCGCGAAGGCGAAACGCTGGGGCTGGTAGGGGAGTCCGGCTGCGGGAAAACGACGCTCAGCCGCACATTGCTGCGCCTGGTGGAGCCTACGCATGGCAGCATCCGGTACCGCGGCAAAGACCTTCGTTCGATGAACGCCAAAGAGATGCGCGGCATGCGGAAGCATATGCAGCTGATCTTCCAGGACCCGTATTCCTCCCTCAATCCCCGTCTCACCGTCGGCCAGGCCATCCTGGAGCCGATGCAGGTGCACGGGCTGTACGAAAACGACCGTGCCCGGAAAGAAAAAGTGCTGGAGCTGCTGGGAAAAGTAAACCTGCTGCCCGAACATTTCCACCGTTACCCTCACGAATTTTCCGGCGGGCAGCGGCAAAGGGTGGTGATCGCGCGGGCGCTGGCCGTCAATCCCGAATTCATCATCTGCGACGAATCCGTGTCCGCGCTCGACGTGAGCGTGCAGGCGCAGGTGCTCAACCTGCTGACCAAACTGCAGCGGGAATTCAACTTCACGTATATATTTATTTCACATAACTTGTCCGTCGTGCATTTTATGAGCGACCGGATGATGGTGATGAACCGGGGGAAGATCGAGGAGATCGGCACTGCGCGGGAAGTGTACCATCACCCCCGGAGCGGCTACACCCGCGAGCTGATAGCGGCGATACCGGGGCGCTGAACCTTTTTTCGGAATGTATGTTATTATCCGTACCTTTGCACACTTTAAATTCATTCATACCGTAATATGAAATTATCACAATTCAAGTTCGATCTGCCGTTAAACCTGATCGCACAACATCCTTCCAAGACAAGAGACGAGAGCCGCCTGATGGTGGTACACCGCGCCACCGGCAAAATTGAGCACAAGGTATTCAAAGACATCCTCGGCTATTTCAATGACAAAGACGTGATGATCGTGAACAACACCAAGGTGTTCCCCGCGCGCCTTTACGGCCGTAAAGAAAAGACCGGCGCGAAGATCGAGGTGTTCCTGCTCCGCGAGCTCAACAAGCAGAACCGTCTCTGGGACGTGATCGTTGATCCCGCAAGAAAGATCAGGGTAGGCAACAAGCTGTATTTTGGAGATGACGAGAGCCTGGTAGCGGAAGTGATCGACAACACCACGTCCCGCGGCCGCACCATCCGTTTCCTGTTCGAAGGCAACGAGGAGGAATTCAAAGCCATGCTGGACAGCCTGGGTGAAACGCCGTTGCCCAAGTATATCAAACGTAAGCCGGAAGAGGACGACAAAGAACGTTACCAGACCGTTTACGCCAAGTATGAAGGCGCTGTGGCCGCTCCCACCGCCGGTTTGCATTTCAGCCGCGAGCTGATCAAACGTCTTGAGATCAAAGGGGTGAAGTTCGCGGAAGTGACGCTGCACACCGGTCTCGGCACTTTCCGCCCCATTGAGGTGGAAGACCTGAGCAAACATAAAATGGATGCGGAATATTTCCACATCGATGAATTTGCCGTGAAGATCGTGAACAAAGCAAAAGAAGAGAACCGCAAGATCTGCGCTATCGGCACCACAAGCGTTCGCGCCATAGAATCGTCCGTAACTGCCCAGAACCACCTGAAGGCAGCCGAGGGCTGGACGAACACCTTCATCCACCCGCCGTACGATTTCTCCATCCCGAACGCGCTGGTAACCAATTTCCACCTGCCAAAAACCAGCCTCCTCATCATGGTCAGCGCCTTTGCCGGCTACGACCTCGTGATGGACGCCTATCAGCAGGCCATCAAGGAAAAATACCGCTTCTTCAGCTATGGCGACGCCATGCTTATCATCTGATGAAATACAACATTACCGGGAACAGACCCGAAGAAACAGAGGGTGTATCGGACTTCGACACACCCTCTTTTATTTGGCGGCCAGCGTGAAACGGTTTTGTTCCGCGAGTACTTCGCCTTTTTGTGAAAATTATCTTACTTCGTATTCATGTCCAACAGGATCAAAGTAGCCGTTATAGTCGCCGGGGGCTCCGGCACGCGCATGGGCGGCGCCACGCCGAAACAGTTTATGGAGATCGGCGGCAGGCCGGTGCTGTATCATACGATCACCGCATTTTTGCAGGCGTATGACGACATGCATATCGTGCTGGTGATTCCCGAAGCGCACCAGGCTTACATTGCCACGCTGCTCACGGCTTTTGACCGGCCGCCTTCCATCACCGTCGTTCCCGGCGGCGAAACCCGTTTTCATTCCGTGAAGAACGGTCTTGGCGTTATCGGCCAGCCCGCGGTCGTGTTCGTGCACGACGGGGTGCGCCCGTTGTTAAGTCCTTCGTTGGTGCGCCGCTGTTATGAGGGCGCCATGGCAAAAGGCAATGCCATTCCCGCGGTGGAGATGAAAGACAGCCTGCGCGAAGTGGACGATGAGGGGAACATGGCGGTGGACCGCAGCCGTTTCAGGATTATACAAACTCCCCAGACGTTTTTGTCTGAAATATTATTGCCTGCTTTTGACCAGCCTTACGATCCGTTGTTTACCGACGAGGCCAGCGTGGTGGAAAGAGCGGGAGAGGAGATCCATCTCGTGGAAGGCGAGGAGCAGAATATCAAGATCACCCGCCCGGTGGACCTGGCGATCGCCAATGCGTTCCTGGCGGGGAATGGGGGGTGAGGAGGCGGTTGCCGATCTACTCCGCCTGCCGCTGTCCTTTGCCGATCTTCTGCAATATCTGGTGCGCGGCTTCCAGCGCCTGGAACCCGTCAATCACATTCACCGGCACAGGTTTGTTCTCCAGTATCGCGTCACGGAACAGTTCCAGCTCCATGCGGATGGCGTTGGATTGTTTGATCTCCGGGTTGGCGATGGCGATCGTTTTTTTGCCGTTGTTGGTCGCAATGTCCAGCGTAAAAAGCCCTTCGTCCACCGGGGTTTTGAGCTTGATGATCTCTGTTTTTTTATCCAGGAAGTCGATGCCGATATACGCGTCTTTCTGGAAGAGGCGCATTTTGCGCATTTTTTTGAGGGATATGCGGCTGGACGTGAGGTTAGCTACGCAGCCGTTGTGGAATTCGATGCGTACGTTGGCGATGTCCGGCGTATCGCTCATTACGGCAACGCCGCTTGCGGAAATGCGGCTGATGCTGGATTTCACGATGCTCAATACAATGTCGATATCATGGATCATCAGGTCGAGGATCACGCTCACGTCGGTGCCGCGCGGGTTGAATTCCGCCAGGCGGTGCACCTCGATGAACATCGGGTTGAGCTCCACGCCTTTTAAGGCAAGGAAGGCGGGATTGAATCTTTCCACATGCCCCACCTGGAATTTGATGTTGGCTTCTTCCACCAGCTTCACCAGCAACTTGGCTTCTTCCATCGTATTGGTCATGGGTTTTTCCACGAACACGTGCTTGCCGTTGCGGATAGCCATTTCGCAAAGCGAAAAGTGCTGGGTGGTGGGCGCTACGATATCGATCGCGTCGGATGCCATGATCAGTTCTTCGGCGGAGTCGAAACGTTTTAGCTCGTATTGGTCATGAACGCCCCGGGCATTATCGTCGTTGGGGTCAAAAAATCCCGTTACTTCCACGTCTTTCATTGTCGCAAGCTGGGATAAATGGATCTTGCCTAAATGCCCTACGCCGAACAAACCTATTTTGAGCATGATTTGATTGATTTTTTATGGAAAATTCCTGCAAATGTAACAAAAGCGCATGTTATTACTTTATATATTAATCCTATATTGCCTCAATCTGACCCATGCGTTATTTCTTCCCGGTCATATCGTCCCTGATGCTGACGGTTCATGCTGCTACGGCGCAGGAA
>CBINIO010000342.1:0-5234 GCA_966250725.1 uncultured Chitinophaga sp. | reverse complement strand
GGGCAGCACGCCCGGCGGGCGCGAGCTGGACAGCAGCAGGTAGCGGCCGTATTGGAAGAAGAGACTGATCAGGTGCGGGTCTTCCGTTCCCTGCCGGACTTTTTTCAACCGCTCGTCAGTGGGCATATCGTCCGCATGCGGCCCGTTGATCTGCAGGCTCACCCGTTTCATGATAGGCGTAAAATCTTCCAGGTGCCTTTCCCGGATGGTCGCGTACCGCTTCGCCGCCGCGGCCTGCAGCAGCCTGCGGCATTTGCTCAGCGCGGAAACGCGGTTCTCGAAATCCTGTTTTTTATAATTGTAATTCGTTGCACCCTGGATGTACAAGGTCACCGAACTGGCGTTTTTCACCTGTATCTCCTGCCCGCTCACTTTTCTCGTTCCGCCAGAATTGGAAACCTGCAGCATGCCCGCGAACTTCATATGCAAACCTTCGGGGCCGCGGTCTTCCCTGCCGTTCTTATCGTTGATCTGCCCGTTCAGCACCAGCTGATTGGAGCCCGAGGCGGTCACCTTACAATCGGCGAAACGGGTGGAAGTATCGCGGGGATTGGGCCTGTCGAGACTGAACGATGCGGTGACGGCGCCGGGCTTTGATGCGGAAATATGCACCACGATCACGTTGTCCGGCGCGGAAGCAAACACTTCCTGCTTGTATTCCACCCCGTCCACCGTAAAATCGGTGACGGCGATGCCCGTGTTCAGGTCAAGACTGCGTTTGTACGCATCGTACGAACTAAAACCATAATGAATGTTCACATTCATCAGCGTTTGATAGGAACGGAAAGCGCGCGCCGTTTTGGTGGAGTTTTCCGCGTCTACCGCGAGGAAGTTGGCCTGCGCGATGGCGAGCGCGTCTTCATTCCTGCCCTGGAACAGGAGCTGGCGGATCGTGTCCAGCACTTTGTAGGCGTTGGGATTGGCGTCGTTGAATTTCACGCCGGCCCAAACGCTTTCTTCGTTCACCTGCAGGATCTCATTCCCTGTACGGCCATATATCATGGCGCCCATGCGGCCGTTGCCGACGGGCAATGCTTCTTCCCACCTGCCGGCGGGCTGCTTGTACCATAGCTGCATAGGTTCTTGCGCCATGGCTGCATTGGAGAACAGTAACAGTAGTATAAGGAGCTTTTTCATAACTGAGAACGATATAGGTTAAATATAATAAACGAGGTGTTGGCTTACAAGAACACGTTAATTAAATACCACTATTTGGCACGATCTGCTACTCCTGCATCATGCCGGCGAGCGTTCTGCCCACTTCCGACCCGATGGCGACTCCCATGCCGCCCATGCGCACTGCCATCCAGATGCGCGGTGAATATGCCTGTACGATGGGCCGCTTGGTTTTGCCAAAGGCCATGATGCCCGCCCAGCGGTCTTCTATGGTAAACTGGTGATGAGGAAGGATGATGGTTTTGAGCTTGTGCTCAAGGTCCTGCTGTATGCGTTCGTTCAATTCAAATTCCGTCGTGGTCTCGCCTTCGGGATCGAGGTTGCGGCCGCCGCCGAAAAGCACGCGGCCGTTGAGCTCGCGGAAATAATAATACCCTTCGTCAAAATGATAGATGCCTTTGAAGGGCAGTTTTTTTACGGGCGCGGTGATGAGCACCTGGCCGCGGCCGGGCGCGAGGTCAAGACCGGGGATCAGCGCTTTTGCAAAAGCGTTGGTGCATATGGCGAGGCGGGGCGCGGAGAAGGTAAGCTCGTCGTTTACCGTCACGTCCACGCCCTGCGGTTTTTCTTCAAAGCGCGTAACGTTGCAGCCTGTTTTTATTTCGATGCCTCTTTCGATAGCCACGTCAATGAGCGTGCGCATCATTTTGCCGGTGTTCAGCTCGCCTTCGTAATTGTTCTGCACGAGATGTTTTGTAACGATGCCTTTGCCGGCGATCTTTTCGTCGGCGGGCGTGAAGGCGGGGCCGGGGAGGATATCGAACAGCAGTTCGTTTATTTTTTCGAGCTGTTCAAGCGCCGGGGCTTCTTTTTCGCTGATGAGCTCGAAGCTGCCGTTCTCGCGGTAATCCATGCGGTCGTCGCCGATGCGGCTGCGCAGGAGCTGGAGGCCTTTGCGGCGCATTTGCACGAGCTGCACGACGTCTTTTGCGGGCATATGCCGCAGGTCGTCGAGAATTTCGGTGAGGCTGCCGATGCAGGCGAAGCCGGCGTTGCGGGTGGACGCTCCCGTGGGGAGAAGGCCGCGTTCGAGTACGAGAATGCGTTGGCGGGGGAAACGTTCTTTGAGGCTGATAGCTGTGGACAGGCCTACTATGCCGCTTCCGAGGAGGATGCAGTCGTATTGGAGAAGGCTTTGTTTTTCCCAGTAGCTGAGCATGGAACGAATGTAGTAAAAAATTCCGGGATAGTTTTGGGGTGATGAAGGTGTAAAGTGTAACGTTACGCTTAACGTTTTTTTTGGAGGGAATGAGTGTAAAGCGTAACTTTACGCTATACGTAGGGAGGGGTGTAAAAGGCATCTCCGGATTTGTGAGAAACTCGACGCTAAAACTGAGATTTTATCAGGTTTTTATTTCCCCCTTTTATCATCGTTTTCGACTCTTTATAGAGTACAAAATTTGTTAACCGATGATAAAGAGTTTCAGGAGTAAAGCGTTGAAAATACTCTGGGAGGAGGGTAATACAAATAAATTACCGGCCGCTCAATTAAGAAAGATCAGCAGGATGTTGCAGATGCTGCATGACGCCGAAACGGTCCCCGACGATTTCAAGATCGCGAATTCTTATAATATACATGGCCTGAAAGGGGCATTAAAAGATTACTGGAGCCTGACCATTACCGGCAATTACAGGTTGATCTTCCGTTTTTCAGACGGCCATGCCTATGACCTGGAGTACATTGACTATCATTAAAAAAGTAACATGAATATGGAACGCAGGATGAAATTTGAACACCCGGGCATCATCTTTAAGGAAGAGACCTTAGATTACCTGGGGCTATCGATCACCGATGCCGCCAGGCTGCTGCAGGTAACCCGCACCGCACTTTCGAACGTCGCCAATGGCAAAGCCGACATTTCCGTAGATATGAGCCTGCGCATCGCCGCGGTGTTTGGCGGGACGGCAGAGATATGGCAGCGCATGCAGATCAGCTACGATCTCCAGGAAGCCGCTCCCCGCATCGCCAGGCTCAAGCTCAAACGTTACAAGCCGAAATTAAAAAAGTCCCTGCCCAACGAAACGAAGAGCAGGGACCATAAGGTTAAAAAGGCGGTAGCATAGGGGTTGATCGGCGGCTTCCATCTTCGAGCGCGCGGGTCTGTTACGGCTTCGCCGTTGAAGGACTTGTATTTGCTGATGAGGTTCGCATCTGGCTTCAGTCTTCGAGCGCGCGTGTCTGTTACGGCTTCGCCGCTGGGTGAGTCGTATTTGCTGCTGTGGTTCGCATGCGGCTTCAGCCCGCGCACGTTCTTGTTCATTGTTTCGCCCCGAGGGAACCGGGTTTGCGATTATCACCCTAGTTCACCAACGGCTTCAGCCCGCGCACGCCCATATCCACCACCGCCTCGCCTTCCAGCGGGTCATATTTGCCGTTGCCGTTCGTATCCTTCCATTCAAAGCTATTATTGACCGACAACGAAACCGTCACCACGATGTCCCGCGTTTCCTTCCCGGTGATCTCTAACGGCGTGCCAAACGGCCCCGTCACCACGCAGGAACCCGCCGGTATCGGCGAACTGGCGAAGATCGGGTTGGGCACCGTAGTAGCCCCCGCCGGCGCCTGACCGCTTACTACTTTGTATTGTGTTTCCAGCGCCCAGTAACCTTGCTTGCGGTTGCCATTCACTTGCAGCGTGCTGTCTTTGATCTTATAGCTGGTGATATAGCTGTTAAAACCGATGAACGAAGCCACCGTGCCCGTCAGCGCCTGCCCCAGCGCATTGAACCGGATATCGTAATTCTGGTAAGCCAGCGACACGCGCAGGTACTCGTATTTCCCGGCCGGCACATCTTTCAGCGGCACTTCGTAAAACACTTCCCCGTCCGCCGCCAGCTTTGCGCTGGCAAAATCGATCGCGGCTTCGCCGCCTTTGTCCGTTTCCTGGTGACGGTACAGCACGGCTCCTTTTCCCAAAGCGGTAAACGCGCTCGGCGACAGCTCCAGGTAATGCGAGCTCATCAGCCTGAAAGCCGGGCTCTGCGCGGCATTTCCTGCAGGCACCGTTACCGGCTGGCCGGTGTTGCCCAGGCGCTCCTGGTTGGGATCGAACTTGTATTTAAAAATGAGTTTAGCGCCTTTTTGCTCCGAGGAATTTTCCTTTTTGGAGCAGGCGGAAAACAGCGCAAGCGCTGCAAGACAGCCCGAGAGGAACAGGTTTTTCGACATAGACCGGGTTTTGGATATAAATAACGCCGGCAACTTACAAAATATTGGCGGATAAAAAAGAAAACCCCCGCCAGGAACCAGCGGGGGCTTGATAATTGCAATATTTTTCAAACAGCTATACGCCGGATGGTATCTACACCAAATACCCAAACAAATTATCATCCTTATTCAACTCCGTATAATGAATATTATACTTCGTCATATTCGTAAGCAGCACATCATAATCCTCCCGCTTCGTCAATTCGATACCCACCAGCGCGGGGCCGGTCTCCTTGTTGTGTTTCTGGATAAATTCAAAACGGGTGATATCGTCGCCAGGCCCGAGCACATGGTTCACAAATTCCTTCAAAGCCCCCGGCCGCTGCGCAAAACGGACGATGAAATAATGCTTCAACCCCTCGTATAACAACGACCGCTCCTTGATCTCCTGCATCCGGTCGATGTCGTTGTTGCTGCCGCTCACGACGCACACTACTTTCTTCCCTTTGATCTCTTCCGCAAAATCTTCCAGCGCCGCGATAGACAGCGCGCCCGCGGGTTCCACCACGATGGCGTCTTCGTTGTACAGCCGGAGTATCGTGGAGCAGATGCGCCCTTCAGGCACCAGGCTCATTTGATCGATCACGTCTTTGCAGATAGCAAAGGTCAGGTCGCCCACTCTTTTCACCGCAGCGCCGTCAACGAACCTGTCTATTTCAGGCAGCGTTACCGGCCCGCCGTTCTCCAGCGCTTTCAGCATGGAAGGCGCGCCTTCCGGCTCCAGCCCGATGATCTTCGTCGCCGGGCTTTTACTGCGGAAGTACGATCCGGCGCCGGAAGCCAGCCCGCCGCCCCCTACGGGCACGAACAGGTAATCCACTTCGGGCAGCTCTTCGAGAATTTCCAGGCC
>CBINIO010000341.1:0-5248 GCA_966250725.1 uncultured Chitinophaga sp. | reverse complement strand
GTACACAAAGAAATCAAATAAGGTCAACTTAATTGTTAGCAGTTAATCGTCTAAGGCTCTTACGATTAGCTCCTGAACGATTGACTTACAATTAACGCTTAACTTTTATAAAAATGGCAAAACAAGCTTCTAAAAACTCGAAAGTAAAGGACGCCAAAGCCGCAGCTGATGCGAAAGTGTGGACGAAAGTGATCAGGGCGCAACGCTCTCCGAAAACCGGCGCTTACACCTTTAAGGAAGCGATCGTGCACAAAGAGAAAGTGCAGGAGTACATGAACCAGAAGTAATTCGGCTTTACTAATCATACTGCAAAAAAGCTGTCCGTGTCAGGACGGCTTTTTGTATTTTCGCCTGTATTTTATTTCAAGATCGATTTGTTATGGGTTTTTTCAATAAACTCTTTTCCCGCGAAAAGAAAGAAAGTCTGGACCAGGGCCTGCAAAAAACGAAAGATAGCTTCCTCTCCAAAATAGGCCGCGCCATCGCCGGCAAATCCACCGTAGACGCAGAAGTGCTCGACAACCTCGAAGAAGCCCTCGTGGCGGCGGACGTAGGCGTGGATACCACCGTTCGCATCATCAACCAGATAGAAGCGCGTGTTGCTAAAGATAAGTACCTGAATACCAGCGAGCTGAACCGGATACTGCAAGAAGAAGTAACGGCCATTCTCGTGGACGCGCCGGACAGCGGCTTCCGTGACTTCGACGTGCCGGCCGGCAAAAAGCCTTACGTGATCATGGTGGTGGGGGTGAACGGCGTTGGCAAGACCACGACCATCGGCAAGCTCGCGTATAACTTCAAAAAAGCCGGCAAATCCGTGCTGCTGGGCGCCGCCGATACCTTTCGCGCCGCCGCTGTAGACCAGCTGACCATCTGGAGCGAAAGGGTGGACGTGCCGATCGTAAAACAGCAAATGGGTTCCGATCCCGCCGCCGTGGCCTTCGATACCGTGCAAAGCGGCGCCGCCCGCGAGGTGGACGTGATCATCATCGACACGGCAGGCCGCCTGCACAACAAGCTCCACCTGATGGACGAGCTGAGCAAGATCAAACGCGTGATGAACAAAGTGATCCCCGACGCGCCGCACGAAGTGCTGCTGGTGCTCGACGGCTCCACCGGCCAAAACGCGCTCGAGCAGGCCAAACAATTCACCGCCGCCACCGAAGTGACCTCGCTCGCGATCACCAAGCTGGACGGTACGGCCAAAGGCGGCGTAGTGCTCGCCATCGCCAACCAGTTCAAAATACCGGTGAAATACATCGGCATCGGCGAGAAAATGGAAGATCTGCAGGTGTTTGACAAGGAAGCGTTCGTGGATACGTTGTTTAGCGCGAATAACTGATTATCAATTCATAATAAAGAAAGCCGGGAAAATCGCTCCCGGTTTTTTTATGCCCGTCCCGGTGAACTGTTGCTGATCATACCGCCGGTACTCAGCTGTCATCCATTAATTGTCAACTATTTACACCCCCTGCGCTACGAATGCATCTATTTGTTAAATTTGGTGACATTTTGTTTTTTCACCCTTTAACAATTCGCGTGTATGCAATTGCAATCCATCGATCGGGTTGAGAACATCACCGCAGAAGAATTCAGGACCCGCTATTATGAACCACGCAAACCCCTGATCATTACCGGATTGTCCAAATCCTGGCCGGCTTATCAAAAATGGGGCTGGGACTATTTCAAATCACTCGTGGGCGACAGGACCGTAGGCGTTTACAACAACGAGCGCGCCGGCGCCAAAACCCTTGTAAACGGCGCGGACGACTACATCACCTTCGGCAAATACCTGGACATGATACAGGAAGGGCCGGTACAGCTGCGCATTTTCCTGTTCAACATCTTTCAGCATGCGCCGCAGCTGGTGCAGGATTTTACCTGGCCGGACGTTTTCGCCAAAGGTTTCCTTAAAAAATACCCCATGCTTTTTGTGGGAGGGGCGGGCTCCATCGCGCATATGCATTACGACATCGATCTCAGCCACATTTTCCATACCCAGTTCATCGGCCGAAAAAGGGTGCTGCTGCTGGAAAACAGCCAGTCGGAGCTGATCTACCGCATGCCCATGACGGTGGAAAGCGCCGCCAGCTTCGTGAACTGGAGCGAACGGCTCGACGTGCAGCAATACCCCGCGCTGCGTTACGCCAAAGCTTACACCTCCGTGCTGGAGCACGGCGACACGATGTTCATGCCCGGCGGCTACTGGCATCATATGGAATACCTGGACGGCGGTTTCGCCATGAGCCTGCGCGCCCTCGACCAGAGCATCGCGGGCAAGCTGAACGGGCTTTATCACATCGCCGGGCTGCGCAGCATGAACAACCTGCTGATCAAAATGGCGCCGGAATGGTGGTACCACTACAAAAGAAAGGTGGCCAACGAACGCGCCGAGAAGGCCATGCGCCGCATGCTCGCCTGAACAGCCGTTATAACAATAAATTAACCCCCGCCAGTCAGGTAAACCTGTGTAATTCAAATTATTTCATTACCTTTGCAAATCTTAATTAGACCCCACTTAGGCTCATAGTCACTCAATACAGCTTGCCTGCTGTTATTCTCCGAGCGTGTCTGCGTGTCTTCGTGGCAAATTCTAAAAATTGCTATTTGAAGACTAGAACTTTAAAGAAAGACAAGGTTAATATTATTACGCTGGGATGTTCCAAGAATATGGTCGATTCGGAGGTTTTAAGCGGTCAGCTTAAAGCGAACGACATCAACGTGGTGCACGAAAACGCGAGGCGCGATCATAACATCGTGGTGGTGAACACCTGCGGTTTTATCGACAAGGCCAAGGAAGAATCGATCAACACCATTCTCGACCAGGTGGAGCTGAAGAACCGCGGCAAGCTGGACAAAGTGTTTGTGACCGGCTGCCTCAGCGAACGTTACCGCGGCGATCTCGAAAAGGAGATACCCGGTGTGGACGCATGGTTCGGCACCATGGAGCTGCCCCTTATCCTTAAAAAGTTCGACGCGGACTATAAAGCGGAGCTGATCGGCGAGCGTTTGCTCAGCACCCCTTCACATTACGCTTACCTGAAGATATCCGAAGGCTGCAACCGCACCTGCGCGTTTTGCGCCATCCCGCTGATGCGCGGGCAGCACGTGTCCAAGCCCATCGAGCAGGTGGTGGCGGAAGCGGAGAAGCTGGTGAAAAGCGGGGTGAAGGAGATCATGCTTATCGCGCAGGAGCTGACCTATTACGGTCTCGACCTGTACAAACAACGCCGCCTGGCCGAGCTGCTGCACGCGCTGGCGGACGTAAAAGGGCTGGAATGGATCAGGCTGCATTACGCCTATCCCACCAAATTCCCGCTCGAGATACTCGACGTAATGCGCGAAAGGGACAATATCTGCAACTATCTCGATATGCCCCTGCAGCACATTGCCGACCCGATGCTCAAAGCCATGAAACGCCAGATCACCCGCAAGGAGATACTCGAGCTGGTGAAGACCATCCGCGAAAAAGTGCCCGGCATCTGCCTGCGTACCACGCTGATAGCGGGCTTTCCCGGCGAAACGGAAGAAGATGTAGAAGACGTGAAACGTTTTCTCGAAGAAGTGCGGTTCGACAGGGTAGGCGTGTTCACCTACAGTCATGAGGAAAACACTTCCGCGTACGAGCTGGAAGACAATATCCCCGCCGAAGAGAAAGAACGCCGCGCGCAGGATATCATGGAAACGCAGCAGGAAATTTCCCTGGAAAAGAACCAGGAGAAAATCGGAAAAGTATTCAAAGTAATCGTAGATAAAAAAGAATCCGGCCGTTACCTGGGCCGCACGGAGTTCGATTCGGTAGAGGTGGATAATGAAGTGATCATTAACACGGACAAGAAGTTGAAACCCGGAGATTTCGTACAGGTTAAAATTACCAAGGCGTTCGACTATGACTTGGAAGGAGAGCTGGTCTAAAATGGTTTACAACTGATTGACACCGGCGTATTGATCACCCGGCCTGTTAAAAAAACAAGCGGGCCACCGAAAAAAATTAAATGACAACATTCGAATCATTAGGACTGCAGGAAAACCTGCTGAAAGCAGTAACAGACCTCGGTTTTGAGACTCCCACCCCGATCCAGGAAAAAGCCATCCCCGTATTGCTGGGCGGCGACCGCGATTTTGTGGGTCTCGCGCAGACCGGCACCGGCAAGACCGCCGCTTTCGGCCTTCCCCTCCTGCATCAGCTGGACCTGAAGGTGCGCCAGCCCCAGGGCCTTATTTTGTGCCCCACCCGTGAGCTTTGCTTACAGATCACCAACGATCTCAAGAATTTCTCCAAATATCTCGGCGAAGTAGGCATCGTGGCCGTATACGGCGGTACCGCCATCGGCCTGCAATTACGCGAGCTGAAACGCGGCGCCCACATCGTAGTGGCTACGCCCGGCCGTTTGCTCGACATCATCGAGCGCGGAGCCATCAACTTCGACAACGTGCGGTACGCCGTGCTGGACGAAGCGGACGAAATGCTGAACATGGGCTTCCAGGAAGACATCAACAGCATCCTCTCCAACACGCCCGAAAGCAAAACCACCTGGCTGTTTTCCGCCACCATGCCCGCAGAAGTGCGCAGGATCGCCAAAAACTACATGGAAGATCCTTTCGAGCTGACCGTAGGCAGTAAGAACAGCGGCAACGCCAACATCGAGCACGAATACTACGTAGTGCGCCCCCGCGACAAATACGCCGCGCTGAAACGCATCGTGGACTTCAACCCCGAGATCTTCGGCATCATCTTCACCCGCACCAAGATAGAATCGCAGGAGATCGCCGAATCGCTGATCCGCGACGGTTACAACGCCGACGCGCTGCATGGCGACCTTACCCAGCAGCAGCGTGATAAAGTGATGAAACGGTTCCGCGAAAAATCCATCCAGGTGCTGGTAGCTACCGACGTGGCTGCCCGCGGCATCGACGTGGACAACGTGACCCACGTGATCAACTACGAGCTGCCCGATGACGTGGAGAACTACACCCACCGCAGCGGCCGTACCGCCCGCGCAGGCCGTTCCGGCGTATCCATCGCCATCATCAGCGGCAGGGACATCGGCAAGATCCGCCAGATCGAACGCGTGATCGGCAAAAAATTCGTGAAAGGCGAAGTGCCCGACGGGTTCGCCGTTTGCGAAAAACAGCTCTTCGCGCTCGTGCATAAGGTACACAACGTGACCGTCAACGAAGAACAGATCGATCCCTACCTGGGACGCATATACGAAGAATTCGCGGACCTTTCCAAAGAGGACCTGAT
>CBINIO010000340.1:0-5253 GCA_966250725.1 uncultured Chitinophaga sp. | reverse complement strand
AATCTCAACAACTGCGAGCTGAACGTTTTCGAATGTTACGAAAAGTCGTTCAGGGTGCCGCTTTCGTTCAACGACTTCCTGATCACCAGCATGGTGCGCGGCAAAAAGGTCATGCATCTTCCCGGCCAGCCGTCTTTCGACTACCTGCCCGGCGAAACCCTCGTGTTCCCGGCCAACCAGCCCATGGAGATCGATTTTCCCGACGCGGAGATGGACAAGCCCACGCAGTGCATCGCGCTGGCGGTGGACGGGCATTATGTGCGCGATACGGTGAACTATCTCAACAACTATTACCAGAACCCGGACGAGCAAAGCAACTGGCGCCTCCAGTTCAACACCTATCATTTTGAGAACGACGACGAGATATCCGGTCTGATCAACAAGCTCATCCGCATCTGCAGCAGCGGCGACACCACCAAGAACATCTTCGCCGATCTCAACCTGAAAGAGCTGCTCATCCGCCTCATGCAGGGCCAGCACCTCCAGCAGGTAACCTCCGAGGCCCGCATCAGCAACAACCACAGCCGCCAGCATTTTGTGCTGCATTATATCCGCGAGCACCTCACCGAAAAGATCGCGGTGGACACGCTCAGCAAACAGGCCTATCTCAGCCGCAACATCTTCTTCAAATGGTTCCGCGAGCAGTTCGGCATCACCCCGCTGGAATTCATCAACCGCGAAAGGGTGAGCCTCGCCAAGCAGCTGCTCAGCCAGACCAACCACAGCGTGAGCCGCATCAGCGACATGTGCGGGTTCTCCGACGTGAACTATTTTATCAGGGTGTTCAAAAAAACGGAAGGCATCACGCCGCGCACCTACCAGATCATCAGCTCCGATCACAACCGCGTTATCAGGCCGTAATTCCCGCTTTCGGGCGGGTTCTCCACAATTCCCCGCAAAATGCCGGTGGCATGTTAATTGCCGCTCATCCGGTAAACTTGCGCATATGAAAACACTCGGCATTATCCTGATCGTGGTCGGCATTGCCATGGTGCTGATCAGGGGCTTTTCCGTAACCACCGAAAAAGAAGTGCTGGACGTGGGCCCTGTGGAGATCAACAAAAAAGAGAACCGGTGGATAGGCTGGCCCACTTACGCCGGCGGCATTATCGCGGTGGCGGGCGTTGTGCTGATGATTTCCGGGAAAAGACAACGCGGATAAATGTAAAACGGGGGCGCATCCAGAAACGATACGCCCCCGCTTTATGATCCGGGCTGCTATAATGCGAGCGTTGCCGTGGGCATCCCTTCGGAAGCTACCGCCGCCACGCTCTTTCCATTGCGCAGGTCCACCCTGATGATGGCGCGGCCGTTGTACAGCTGCACATAACGCGAGCCGGACGAGGTGCCGAGGTTGTCGATCAGCCTGCCGTCGCCGGCGAGCGAGAAACGCACGAAGTTCGCCGCGTCGAGACAGCTTACTTTGTTGGCGTCGAACACTTTTACTTCTATCGTGGCGATGCCGTTCTCTTCCGCGATCTTGCTGAGCGTCATCTGCGTGGGTTTGCCCCATTTTTCCGTCTGGTAGCGGAAAGAGATGGCGTCTTCCACCACCGTTCTTCCTTTCTTCGCCACTACTTTTATTTCGTTGGCGCCTGTAACAAAAGGCACCGTCCAGTGAAGACCGGCGGCGGGATAGTCCGCGCTGCTGCGTTTCTTTTTACCCGCGCTTTTACCGTTCACGAACAGCTCCGCTTCGTCGCAGTTGGAGTACACTTTCACCATCTTCTCTTCTCCTTCCCCGCCCCAACGTACCGGCCAGGAATGACCGTAGATATGCGCCATCGGTTTTTCCGCCCAATACGACTGGAATACGTAATACGCCTCTTTCCTGGTGAGGTCCCTTTCCACAAGCCCTTTCTGATTCACATACGGCACCGGGTTCTCCGGCCTGATGGGCGTGCTGAAATCCTTGAACACCCATTGCGCTGTGCCGGTGAGCCAGGGCATGGTCTCCTGCTCTTTCAGGTGCCAGTCCATCAGGTTGCAGATGTAGCTTTCGCTCCAGTCCCCGTCCTTGGACACGCGCGCAGCGCCGCCGTAGAGGGACGCGTCGCCCGCGCGCTCGTCCCCGCCGTTGCCGGTGCGCACCTTGCGCAGCGCATTGTCCGGGTTTTCGGAATGACGGCCGGCATGGCTGTCGCCGCCCCATTCCACGTGCAGGAAGCGGTCCACTTTATTGAACTCGGTTTCGGAGATCTTTTTGTATTCCGTATAAATGCCGCGGTACCAGCCGGCCCAGATGGAAGGCGAATAGACGTCCACGATGTCCTTGCAGAAATCGCAGCGGCGGATCGCCGTTTTGCGCGAAGGGTCCAGCCGGTGGGAAAGATCGTTCAGCTCTTTCATGAACGCGCGGATCTTTTCCTTGTCGAATTCGGGGAAGTCGCCGGGCCAGTCGTTCTCATTGCCCAGGCCCCAGATGATCACCGAGGGATGGTTGTAATGCTGGCCGATCATGTTCGCAAGCATGCGGCGCGCCTGCGCTTTGTACGTTTCGCCGCCAAGACCGCCGCGGCACCAGGGAATTTCTTCCCATACCAGTATGCCCAGGCTGTCGCAGAGGTTGAGGATGATGCGCGACTGCTGGTAGTGGCCGAGCCGGATGAAGTTGACGCCCATTTCTTTCATGAGGATCATTTCCTGCCGCATCATGTCTTCCGTCATGGCCGCGCCTACGCCCGCATGGTCTTCGTGCCGGTGCGTGCCGCGCAGCAGCAGGCGTTTCCCGTTAAGGTAAAAAGGCCCTTTCTGTTTGAACTCAAAGCTCCGGAAACCCGTCTTTTCGGTTTTCGTATAGGTTTGACCGTTAGCCGTCACGCTTACTTCCACGGTATACAATACCGGGTCGGTGGTTTGCCAGAGACGCGGTTTCTTTACTTTCAGCGTCATGTCCGCCCCGCTGCCGGATGTTTCCTGCAGCACTTTCCCTCCGGCATCTTTGATCACCGCTTTGTATACCGCGCCGGCGGCGGGTATGTTGGTGGTGGCGGAAATATGCACTTCCCCGTTGCTTGCATTCGATTGCAGTTTGATGTCAGAAAAATAGACGGCGGGGGTGTACACCAGGTTGAGATAGCGGTAAATGCCGCCGTATACGTTGAAGTCCGAGAGGTCGGAAGGGATCATTTCCAGGTCGCGGCTATTGTCCGTGCGGATGGACAGCGGTATGCTGCCTTTGAACTGCGGGCTTTGACGGAAGGCCGCCACCGCGTCGGTGATGTCGGCCGTCCATTCGTCGTAGCCGCCCGTGTGCGAGGCTACTTTGGTGGTATAAATGTAGACGTCCGTTTTCTGACCGGCGCCTTCGAAATGCAGCAGCGTTCTGCCATTGGCGTAAGGGTTGTCGATCTTGAGCCGGGTGCGGTACCAGGCGGGGCCTTCGTAATAGTTCACGTCCGGGTCCACCGCGTCGGAAGCGTTCACGCAATGCGGGAGCGTTACTTTTTGCCAGATGGGCGAGGCTTCGGGATTGCCTTTACCCACGGGGCGCACGGCTTCCCAGACGCCGCCGAGGTCGGAGCGGAGAAATTCCCACCCCGTGTTGAGCCGGGCCTGCTGCTGCGCCTGTGTGCAAAGGGCCGCCGCCAGGGCTGCCGCGAGCATGCCGATAGTCTTTAATTGCATATTCCGTTTGTATCAGTTGAGCGGATAAGGTACGTCAAATGCGGGAATTATGCAAACGTTTCCATAAGCCGAAACCCGCTGCTGGGAGGGGAATGCGGGTTTTAAAGAAGAGCAGTTTCCCGGCCGGAGGGCGAATCCCGTACAGCGGCCGGGGCGGCATCCGGGGAAAAACGGATACCGGCCAGCCGCGGCGGACATCTCCGTATCCGCGCCGGCGCATCCTTTGTGCGGGGAAAATTGCGTTAACACGCCGCCTGCAATCGAACTATTTTGTTAATAACCTTAAAGTAATGTTAACGCATCGCAGTTTATCACACAAATGTGCTACCTTTTCCTTCCTACTTAATTGAAAAACCACGATCATGACTTCCAGACTAGTTTATTTCACACCCAGGGGCCCGCTATGTTTTATCGACTACCTCAGCGTTACCGACGGGCGCGCGGTAATGGAACGGATCAGGAACGCCTTCAGCGGCGGCCCCCGCCGGCCGAAGCTATACGAGTTCAGGCTTTTTGAAAAACTGAAGAACGGGATGGTGAGCGTGGACGAGTTTGCCCTGCCGGCATTCGACCTCAAAACCATGGCCGTGTTCCTCGACAGCATCGACCACGAACATCCTCAACTGGCGTAGCCTTCCCGTTGCCGCTTGCAGAACCCGTTCCATTTGAATATTTTTATGGCGGCATGAAAAATTCGACAAAACCCATTCTCGTTATAAAATTCGGAACGGCATCGATTACATTGGACAACGGCGAGCTGAACGAAAACGTGATAGCGGAAATAGCGCAGCAGGTGTCCGCCGTGCACCGGCAATACAATATCGTACTCGTTTCTTCCGGCGCCGTGGCGGCGGGCAAACGGTACCTTGAAAGCTACAGCGGCTCCATCAGCGAACGCAAAGCGGCGGCCGCCATCGGCAACCCTATCCTTCTCAACCGTTATTCCCATTACTTTTCCGCATACGGCATTCCCATCGCGCAAAGTCTTTGCGAGCGGCGGCACTTTTCCAGCCGCAGCCAGTTCCTGCAGCTCAAAAAAACCTACGAAGAGCTTTGGGCCAGCGGCATCATCCCCATTGCGAACGAAAACGACGTGGTGAGCGACCTGGAGCTGAAATTTTCCGACAACGACGAGCTGGCTACCCTCATCGCCGTGGGCTTTGGCGCATCGCAGCTGCTGTTCAGCACTTCGGTGGGCGGCGTGCTGGACCGGGAAGGAAAGATCGTACCGGAAATACCGGTGATCGACGAAGAGGCGCTGGGCCTGGCGGACACAAAAAAATCCTCCCTCGGCCTGGGCGGCATGGTATCAAAGCTCACCTTCACACGGCTGGCTACGCGTATGGGCATTGAAGTGGTGATCTTTGGCATCGGCACGCCGGACGGCATTGCGCTGGCTACCAGCGGCAAAACGGGCACACGCTGCCTGCCGCAGCCCTGCAGCATGCCCGCGCGCAAAAAATGGCTCGCCAGCGGCAGCCTGGTTACCGGCAGGCTGCGGGTGGACGACGGCGCGCAGAAAGCCCTCGAAAAACGGCACAGCCTGCTGGCCGTCGGCGTAAAGCAGGTGCTGGAAAAATTCGAGCGCGGCGATGCAAAACTCGAATACGGTTCCCTCACGCGCAT
>CBINIO010000339.1:0-5284 GCA_966250725.1 uncultured Chitinophaga sp. | reverse complement strand
ATATTCAGCAATCCATCTTTTGTTTCTTTTTCATTTCTCCAGGAAAGGACTTTTGTTCGCCCCCCTAAAAACTTCCGTGATCAGAGAAGTGCTGCATTTCGGCGTTCCGCTCATCCCTCACGCTATCGGCGCGCTCCTACTCGATTTTGCGGCAAAGTTGATAGTGACGGCCCAACTTGGCACAAAATATAACGGTATCTACAGCCTCGCCGCCCAGGTCTCTTTTGTGATTTCCGTCATTGACATGTCTATCTCCCTTGCCTACACACCGCATGTGTTCAAGAAACTGGCTGAAGATACCAGCCAGGCGAGAATACAGATAGTGAAAATATCATATATATTTGTACTCGTGATGATTGTATCCTATTTTTTACTTATTTTTAGTGTACCATTTTTGTTCCGCCTTTTAATAGATGCCAAGTATTTCGAAGCGATAAAACTCGTCTATATTATTTCCGCAGGGTTTCTTTTCTCTGCGATCTATAAGGTGTTTATCGCTCCTGTGTTTTACTTCAAGAAAACGAAATACCTGGTGCCTATTGGAATATTCAACATGGTATTGGGAATTTCACTATCGTTTCTTTTTGTAAGGCTTTGGGGATTGAAAGGGGCTGCCTTCGCGTCCTGTATTTCTTTTGGTATTTTTACCGTTATCATTGCGATAGTATCTAACAGAGTTTATAAGTTACCTTGGTTTTTCTTTATCAGTCGTAAAAAAAAGTATAACTGAATATGTGTACCTGCCGTTTTATTATCCCTACCTTTACACTTATAACATTTTCTTTGTCTTTTTCATACTGTAAAAAAGAAAAACAATACAACAACATTGAGAAAAAAAACATCGGCTTTAACAGCAACTTTACACCGGTAACTGTAGTGGAAGACACCATGATATTTTTCCAGTCCTCCGCTCTTTTCAAAAGCTACTTTTCGGCCACAGGGGTGAGCCTTTCCAAAGACTTTCTGTTGGTGGCTTCCAGGAGTAAAACAGACCACGACTTCGATTGGTCCGATATCGTGGAAAGGCGGCTGGAAGTTCCGGAAAGAAAACTAACCCCAGAACAGATTCTGGTCAAAAATATTTCAAAGATCAACACAAGCGCTCCCACTCTCCTTTTCGTTGGTAAAAAACTACAACTCTATTATGTGCGAAAAGAATCTTATTCCGAAGCGAACGTCATGATGAGGGAATCCCTGGACAGCGGCAAAACCTGGAAAGATGAAATACAGATTCATCCCACAAACGGCTACAATGTGCTCGTCAACGATCGTGTTATAAGTACTTCAACCGGTCGCATTATTGTTCCTGTAGCAGTTACCCCGGATATCAGGACGCGTTATGGCGAACAGCGGATCATCTGCCATTACAGTGACGATGAAGGCAAAACCTGGCATCTCTCCGAAACGCTTTCCTCCAACACTCCCCTGATGGAGCCCAGCGTTGCAGAAATCTCCAAGGGCAAACTTATTATGGTGATCAGGAACCTCCTCGGGAAACTAATCTTTTCAACGAGCAACGACAACGGCGTCACTTGGTCGACGCTGTACCTGTCCACCATCAGTTCCACCGTTTCTACCTCATCGATTTACAAGATTGGAGACGGGAAACTTGCCCTGATCTGGAACAATAATACGCCGCATACCCATGTTTTTGACAGAACGCCGCTGAGTCTGAGCATTAGCCATGACGGTGGTCAATCATGGACCCAACCTTATACAATAGCCAATACATCAGGAGAAATATACACCTCGCCGGCATTCATAAAATACAAAAACCAGTTCATCGTTCTCTATAACAAATCCTCTGACGGCAAACAGTACGATATTATGGGGAAGCTTCTCAAGCTAGAATAAAAAGTAATGACTGAAGAACCTATCACCGGAAGTCCAGTAGAAAAATTGCATCGCCTTGAAAAGGAAGTGGATGTACACAACTGGCGTATCGGCGAATTATCGCTTTGGCCGATTCTAAGAATTAAGCTGGGGTTTGCCCTTGCATTCATGGGCGTCGACGCATCGGCCAATTCATCCAAAAGGACGGGATATTTCCGGTATGCCTCTATTTTATTGGCAAAACAACTAAAGAACCCCACATTGCAAAAAAAAAGGACCGACATTCTTTTTTTTTGTAATACCTACGATAAAATTACGATAGGCGGCAGATCGTTTAACAAGCGGACGGTCCCTTTACGGAAAGCTCTGCAAGACACACGACCCGATTTTCAGGTAAAAGAGATCTATTTCACCCCTAGGATCAATGAAATGGAACCGCCCGACAAGACCAGTGAATACTCTATAGACTTGCTGGTACTGATCAGTAAATTAATGGCGGCCTTTCTTGTCAACACCCGGCGCGGGCATTACCTCAAAAAACTCGGTCGGCCGGCCGGCATTAAACGGTTCAACACACTGCTTTCTTCCTGGGGCCTTCCTCCCTCCGTGTTTTCTGCTGAGAGCCTGCTGAAAGATTACCTTTACGTAAAAATACTCGCTTCATTCTGGCGTGGCATCCTCAAAAAAACGCGTCCGGCGATAGTGGTCACTTCCGAATATTACTCACGGGAGTCTTTCGCGCTTCAACTTGCCTCCAACGAACTGGGTATCAAAACTGCAGACTGGCAGCATGGCCTGCAGGGCGACGGTCATATCGCCTATGCTAACTGGTTTCGCCTCAGCCGCGCCGCCGAACCGTTGTTTCCGGATTACTTTCTTGTATGGAGCAAAACGGAACTGGCTCTGGTGAACAAGTGGGACAAAAGCGGCAACAAACCGCTGGCTAAGGTGATCGGCAACGGCTGGCTGGAAATGTCTGGTACAGACGAGTTTGTTGCCGCCACCGGTAACGCCACCGAACTTCCCGCCGGTAAAAAGATCATCCTGTTCACGTTGCAGAATTTTGTACCGCCTGGCTGGTTTTTCCACGTGGTTAAACGCTCCGGCGGCGAATGGTTGTGGCTCTTTAAGACCCACCCCGTTTGGAAGGGGGTGGAAGCCGCCATGGAGGAAAAGCTTCAGGCGCTGGGCGTTTCCCCGGATATATATTCTTTTAAAATTTCCGAGGACGTCTCACTTTCGTACCTGTTAAAAAAAGCCACGGTTCACCTCACCGGCTGGTCCACCTGCGCCCTTGAAAGGTGGTACTTTGGAAAAAAAACGGTGATTGTCCATGAAAAAGGCCTTGCATATTTCAAGCAGGAAATCGCCAATGGATGGTTTGTGCCGGCCCTCACCCAGGCAAACCTCGAGTTATATTTAAAAAAAGCATTACTTTTGGGCGATATTACAGATGAACACCCGCCTGTAATAAATAATGATTATAAATCATGTATTATTGATTTTTTTTCCGGCTTTTTATGATTGCAATTGTAGATTATGGATCGGGTAATTTGGCATCGGTTCTGAATATGCTAAAAAAGCTCAGTGTGCCAGCTTTTATTACGAGCAGCGCGACCGAACTGGAAAATGCGCACAAGGTCATACTCCCCGGCGTCGGTTCATTCGACACGGGAATGCAAAATCTTCACCAGTACGGCCTGGTGGACGTTTTGAATAAAAAGGCGGTGGAACAGAAAGTGCCGGTGCTGGGGATCTGCCTTGGAATGCAGCTGATGTGCAATAAAAGCGAAGAAGGCGTGTCGCAGGGGCTGGGATGGGTGGATGCGGACGTAAAACGTTTCCCTGCCATGATCGACGACCGGAAACTGCGTATCCCGCACATAGGTTGGAGTACTGTGCAAGTCCGGAAGAATACCGGTCTTTTAAACCCCGATGAAGAAAACAGGTTTTATTTTGTTCATTCCTATTATGTATCTCCTGCCATGGATACGCATATCATGACGGAAAGCACATATGGTATCACTTTTTGCTCCTCTTTTCAGCGCGAAAATATTTGGGGGGTGCAGTTTCACCCGGAAAAAAGTCACCGGTACGGCATGAATCTCTTAACAAAATTTGCTTCATTATAACAGTAATAAATGCGACCGAGGATAATTCCCTGTCTGTTATTAAAAAATAATGGCCTTGTCAAAACGATAAAATTTAAAGATCCTAAATACGTGGGCGATCCTATTAATTGTATCAGGATCTTCAATGATAAAGAAGTAGACGAGCTTGTCTTCCTTGACATCGATGCATCTAGGCTTTCCAGGAAACCCGATTTCAAACTGATCGAAAAACTGGCGGGAGAATGTTTCATGCCGTTTGCTTACGGAGGCGGTATCAATTCACTGGAGCACATCCTTCAACTGAACAAGATCGGGGTAGAAAAAGTAATCCTGAGTTCCAAAGCCCTGAATGACCTGGACTTCCTCGAAGAAGCCGTGAACCGCTTCGGAAGCTCCACGATCGTTGTATGTCTGGATATCAAAAAGAACTTCTGGGGGAACTACACCGTATATACGCACAATGCGACCCGGAAATTTGATATGGACCTGTCTGAGCTGATAGGGCACCTCAACCGTATTTCTATCGGGGAACTGATCGTCAATTCCATCGATCGCGACGGTACAATGCAGGGATATGACCAGGAATTGCTCGGCAAAGTGGCCAAACTGGCCGATATGCCCGTTGTGGCGCTAGGCGGGGCTGGCAATATTTCTCATATGAAGGAAGTAACAGACGCTGCCGGCATTTCGGCCGTCGCGGCTGGCAGTATGTTCGTGTTTCATGGGAAACACAAAGCAGTGCTTATTACTTACCTCAATCAATCCGAGCTTACAAAAATTTTCAAATGATGATGGACAGGCAATACAGAATATGTACGAGATGCGTAATGGACACCAGCGACCCGGATATCACCTTTGATGCGAACGGCGTTTGCGATCACTGTCATACCTATGATAAATTTATGAGCCGTTTCGCAGATCCTGCTCAGAACAAAAAAGAATTGGAGCGACTGGTAGAGCAGATCAAAAAAGACGGCAAAGGGAAGGATTACGATTGTATTATCGGCGTAAGCGGCGGAGTAGACAGCACCTATGTAGCGTACCTCGTCAAGCAGCTGGGCCTAAGGCCGCTGGCCGTTCATCTGGACAATGGCTGGAACAGTGAATTGGCGGTAAAAAACATTGAGAACATCCTGAATATCCTCGGGATTGACCTGTATACCCATGTGATCGACTGGGAGGAATTCAAGGATCTGCAGCTTGCTTTCCTGAAAGCATCCACACCGGATTCCGAAGTGCCTTCAGACCATGCGATCTTTGCGCTTATGCGGCAAATGGCGGACAAATTGAAAGTGAAATACATCATTTCCGGCATCAATAAAAGAACGGAAAGTCATCAT
>CBINIO010000338.1:0-5310 GCA_966250725.1 uncultured Chitinophaga sp. | reverse complement strand
ACGCAGATAATTTTCATAATGCGTGTATTTTGTAAGGTTAATAAAGCCTATGGTTTGACCCATAGCCCACAATACATTGCCCAATGTGCGTCCTATCGCGGGGATTGTTCCGGATTGCAATGCCCGGCGATATAACGATCAGTGGTACACGGATCATGACCTATAGCGGTAAAGGTAGGGGTACCTTTTAGGCATGAAATATACAATTTACTTCTATAATGGAAAAGTAAGGTTGTTATAATTGTTCATAGATCGCTGTAAACCAATAGAAGCAAAACTTTCGATCACTTCCGTGCATTTATCGGTCTTTTGCAGCACCACCGGCTCCTCTTTCGCGCTCCATTTTCCCAGCACATAATCCACCTGCCGGCCTTTCGGAAAATCGTTGCCGATCCCGAACCGCAGGCGGGGGTACTGGTTGGTGCCGATGGATTCCTGGATGCTTTTGAGGCCGTTGTGCCCGGCGTCGCTGCCCCCGGGGCGGAGGCGGATCACGTCAAGCGGCAACGCGAGCTCGTCCATGATCACCAGGACGTTCTCCAGGGGCACCTTCTCCTTGTCCATCCAATACTTCACGGCCCTGCCGCTGAGGTTCATATAAGTGGTTGGTTTGATCACGATGAATATGCGTCCTTTCCATTTTACTTCCGCCACGTCCGCCAGCCTGTCGCTGCGGAAAGCGGCGCCGTGTTTCGCAGCGAACGCGTCCGCCACGTCAAAACCGATGTTGTGACGGGTGTGATGGTATTCCGTTCCGATGTTTCCCAGTCCTACTATCAGATATTTCATACTACGATTGTTACGCGGTTTGCGATAACAGGAGGCCAAAAATAAAAAGCCCGGCTGAAATTTTGCCGGGCTTCTTTATATAAATATTTTGCCAATTTATTTCTTCTTGGCATCCTTTTCGGCAGCAGCTTCTTCCTGTTTCAGCTGGCGCGTCATTACCACGGAAGCAACCGGGATACGGGGAGAGTTGAGTATCTCGATGCCCTCGGCTTTCACGTCTTCCACGCGGATGTTTTCGTTGAGTTCCAGGTTGGTGATGTCCACTTCCAGGTTCTCGCGCAGGTGTTTCGGCAGCGCTTTCACTTTCAGCGACTTCATTTTCACTACGAGCTTACCACCGCTTTTTACGCCGGCAGACTGGCCGGTGAGTTTCAGCGGCAGGGTGGCTACCACTTTTTTGTCTTCCACCAGCTCCAGGAAATCCACATGCGTCAGCTCGTCCGTAACGGGATCGAACTGCAGGTCTTTCATGATGCAGCGGTAGGTTTTACCGTCCAGCTTAATTTCTGCGAGCTGGAATTCAGCGGTGTACACCAGGTTTTTGAAAGCAGTAACAGGAGCGGAAAAGCTCACTGTATCCGCACCCCCGTAAATAACGCAAGGCACTTTTTCCTCAGAACGGAGAAGGCGGGTGGCTTGTTTGCCGAATTCGCTCCTGAGTTGTCCTTCGATGGTTATTGTTTTCATTGTTTAAACATTTATAAAAAATAAAAGAATACTTGTTTACTGCATCCGGCGGTGGCTGTGAACGAACAGGCTGGTGATGGACTTGTTCTCGTGCATGTTGCGGATGGCTACTGCAAAAAGGTCCGCCACGCTGATCACTTTTATTTTCGGGCTTTCTTCCTTGAGCGGGATGGTATCGCATACCACCAGCTCGTCCAGCACCGAATTGTTGATGTTCTCGTACGCCTTGCCGCTGAACACGGGATGGGTACAGAACGCTCTCACGCTTCTCGCTCCCTTTTCCATCAGCAATGCGGCCGATTTGGTGAGGGTGCCCGCCGTGTCGCAAATATCGTCTATCAGCACAATGTCCTTGTCGGTCACATCCCCGATCACCACCATCGAAGCGATCTCGTTCGCCCGTTTGCGGTGTTTGTCGCAGATCACCATCTCGGCGTTAAAGTAGCTGGCCACTTCGCGCACACGGGTGGTGGAACCCACGTCAGGGGACGCAAAGGTAAGGTTTTTCAGCTTCAGATTCTCAATGTAGGGGATAAAAATGGCCGAACTGTCCAGGTGATCCACCGGGATGTCGAAGAAACCTTGTATCTGCGGTGCGTGCAAGTCCATGGTTATCACCCTGTTAGCCCCAGCGGCGGTGAGCAGGTTGGCGATCAGTTTGGAGCCGATGGCCACACGCGGCTTGTCTTTCCTGTCCTGCCGGGCGAACCCGAAATAAGGGATGACGGCCGTGATATAGCCTGCGGATGCGCGTTTTGCAGCGTCTATCATGAGCAGCAGCTCCATGAGATTGTCTGAGGGGGCGCTGGTGCCCTGAACGAGAAAAACATAGTCCCCGCGGATGCTTTCCAGAAATACCGGCTGAAACTCGCCGTCGCTGAATTTCTGGATATTCACCTTACCCAGACCATTTCCGTACCTGGCGGCGATGCGCTCTGCCAATGCGGGATTACTGTTCCCTGTGAAGATTTTGACCGATGGATTCATGATAAAGAAAGAAGTTGCAAAACTATGACTTTATTAGTGGATATGCTGAAAAAAAATCCGGGGGGAATTGTGGAAAAGAAAGTGCTAAAAATTTTAGCAGGCAATGAGGGGAAGATGTATATTTGGGAATGGAAAACAGGATGATCGTTAACCCCGGGTTTTTGGCCCCTATCTGCACATACCTGCCTATCAGGGATTGGTCCGAGGAAGACCGACCCCGCGAAAAGCTGATACGGAAAGGCGCGCATGCGCTTAGTCATGCGGAACTGCTGGCGATCCTGATCAATTGCGGAACGGAGAAACATTCCGCGGTATCCCTGGCACGTGAAGTGCTCGACAGCTGCAGCAATAACCTCGCCGAGCTGAGCCGGCTGGACGTGGCGGGGCTGCAGCGTTTTCATGGCATCGGTTTACAAAAGGCCGTCACGATCCTGGCGGCGCTGGAGCTGAGCAAACGAAAGCTGGCGGGCAAGCCTCGGCAGAAAACATGGATACGCACGGCCAGGGAAGCATCTGACTGGCTGCGGCCGCTTCTTGCTGACCAGCCCTGCGAAAATTTTTACACGCTTTTTCTCAACCAGGCCAACCGGCTGCTCCATCATGAATGCATCAGCAGAGGCGGCCTCACGTCCACTACCGTCGATCCGCGTATCGTTTTCAGGATCGCGCTGCATTATAAGTCTACCCGGCTTATCCTGGCGCACAACCATCCTTCGGGCAACCTTCGTCCCAGCCGCGCCGACATCAGCCTGACCCGTAAAATGAAAGACGCCGGCAAGATGCTCGACATCCAGATCGTCGATCATATCATCCTGGCAGACGGCGGCGGGTATTTCAGCATGGAGGAAGACGGCCTGATAGGCGAGGATTGAAAGGAACCGCCCGTTTATCTCAGCAGCGTTGCCACACCCTTTTGGAACACGCGGTTACCCAGTTCCGTATCCGTGTATTCCAGTACCCAGGCGTATGTGCCTACCATCGCCGGCGAGCCGTTGATCTTGCCATCCCACTTATTCGACCAGCTGCGGGATTCGAATACGAGCTGGCCGTTCCGGGCGAAAACCCTGAACACCAGGTCAGCGGTCTTATACCCGTTCAGCGGGTAAAGAAAATCGTTCACGCCGTCGTTGTTTGGCGTAAACGCGGTAGGTACGGCCACCCTGCAGCTCGGGACCGTTTTCAGAAGATGTACGGCCGTGTCTTCGCATTGCAGATTGTCCGTTACGATCAGCCTTATCTCGTATGTCTGCTCGCGGCTGACCATGGGGAAGCGGAGCGGTTGCGGCGTTGCCAGGCGTGTACCGGGACCGAAACCAAAATCCCAGCGCTGCCCGGTGATGTTGCCGATACTTTCGTTGGTGAACCTTGCCATATCGAGCGGGCAGAGCACCGGTGTGCCGATCGTGAAAGCGGCGGTCAGCGTATTGTTCAGCAGCATATTTTCCGTATGCTCCGCTTCGCAAACGCCGTTGCTTACTTTCAGCGTCACCGTTTTCTGGCCGAATACGGTGTACACTTTTACAGGGGATTGTTCGGTCAGCGTATCCCCGTCTTCGAAGGACCAGCGCCAGGAATTGACGGCATGCGCGCCGTTATGCCGAAGAAAAATGGTATCGTACACACAGTCCAGCCGCACCCGGCTGTCAAATTGCGCGCTTACGGTGTCCGCCGTAACAAAAGGCACCATCTGGCCCAGCGGGGTTTCCACGCCGCATTCGCTGACGAGCGTATTGCCGTCCGTACCGCGCACCAGGTCGATGCGGTAATTGCCCTGGCGATACACCGGCGCGTTGAGCAACAGCTCGATCGTATCGGTCAGCTGACCGGAACATTTGATCGATGCCGCCGTCACGCGTACCGCCGGGCCGGTGCCGCTGATCCTGAAATCGCTGCCGTTGGCCGCAATAGAAGCGCAACGCACCGGGTCGCTGAGCAGCACCTGTATCCTGTCCGGCTCGCAACCGATCGGCGCGATCCTGTCAAAAGGTACGGACTGCGGAACAGGTACATTGAAAGTAATGCTGCGCCCTGCAGCCATGGGATTGTCGCAGGCGTCCAGCAGGGTATTGGCGTCCGTGCCGGTTTTGGCGCGCAGCGTGTAATCGCCCGGCGGCAGCGGCCGGTCGAGCGTCAGCACCATTGAGTCCAGGTCGAAGCCTCCGGTACAGTTCACGCCTGTAGCTGCGACAACCGCCGCCGTAGCGCCCGCCAGCTCGAAATCGCTGCCGTTGGCCGCCAGCGTATTGCAGCGGAACATTTTGTTAAGCTTGACCGTGATGCGGTTATTAAGACAGTGATATTCGACGCTGGCAAATTCACCGGGCTTCGGATCGGTGATCACGGCGGTGCCGCCGCCAAAAGCCAGCTCGTAGCCGCTTTGCGTATTGGTGAAATGGCTCACGAGCAACAGGTAATCATGACCTTCCTTCAGGGTGGGCATGCTGCTCCATTTGGGGTATGCCCTGCCTTCGCAGTTCATCAGGCGGGTACCGGTATTGTTCGCACCGGTAAGACCTTCAATTTCACTCCAGTTGCCCGCCACCTGTATGGAGGAATTCGTATATACTTCGTTCAGGCTCCGGCCCGTAACGTCAAACAATTGCCAGTCGTAGTCGTCGCCGAGATCGTTGGGCGTAATGGTAAAGCCGAGCGTGCCGGCCTGGTAGCAGGTGAATTTATACCAGAAAGGATTCCTGTCCGTGAACTCGGTGGGCGGGTCGGCGTCGCGGCAGGACGGCATATTGATCCTCCGGCCCGCGCATAGCGGTACGGACGCCTGTTTCAGCTCTTTGGTCCCGCAAATGGGGAAGGCGCTCTGCGGCGTTTGTCCCATGCGGGTGCATTCCT
>CBINIO010000337.1:0-5318 GCA_966250725.1 uncultured Chitinophaga sp. | reverse complement strand
GGCGGGCCTGAAGCGGAAATATCCCTTCGCGGGCCCCTGCTGCATCAGGTTCATTTCGTTGGCAATATACTCATTCGTACGCGATTCCGTGATCACCAGGCTGCCTTTGCCGATATTGGGGTTCCGGCTTTTCCAGGTGTACACGGCGCCTTTCCCTGAATCCGTCGGCGAATACGCGATCTTCATTTTCGGATCGTGCCCGTGCCAGGGGCACCATTTCGGCCAGTTGCGCAGCGTGTTCACAAAAATGAATATCCTGCCTGCAGGGGCGCGGATCAATAGCGAGCGTTCCACTCTTACGCGGGAGGGCAGATAAGTGGCGAATACGAATAACCCTAACACAATCACAGCCACAGCCCCCAGGATGATCATCAAGGATTGTTGCATAAAACGTGTTTTAAGGATGGTGAGGAACATAAAAGTTACGCCCTTTCCCGCAAAAAACCAGCAATTATTCCCAGCGGAACACTTTCACCGCCAATGTATAAACAACAATACCCCAAATGCTCAGGATCAGCACCTGCGGCCCGAGGTTCCACAAATGCAGCCCTTCAAAGGCCACCTTCCGCAAAGCATCGTTCAGGTAAGTGAGCGGCAATACTTTACATATAGGCTGCAGCCAGCCGGGGAACACGTCTATCGGGAAAAAAGTGCCCGCCAGCAAAAATTGCGGCAGCGTGACGATATTCGCCATCGGCGGAATGGTGCTTTCCGTTTTGGCGATGCCGCTTACCACGAAGCCGAAACCCATGAACACGATGAGCCCGAAAAGGCACAGCAGCAGCATCTCAAAAAAGGTGAGGAACCCGTGTATGAGCGTGAACCCGAAAAAGAAATATCCCACGCCGATGATGATGATGGAGCCGAAGGACTGGAACAGCAGGCGGCTGATGGCCTCTCCCAGTATAATGTACATCCTGCTGACCGGTGTGGCGAAAAATCGTTTCAGCACGAGCGTTTGCCGCAGGCTGAAAAACAGGAAGGCCGTGCCGAACACCGCGGCGCTCAGCAAAGAAAAACCGAGCTGCCCCGGCAATATGAAGTCGATGCGTTTGTAGATGCGGCCGGGCACCGTTTCGGGCACGATGCGCGCCACGCTGGGGCGCGGGTATTCGCGGTCGTTCGCGATATTGATGCCGGTGCCAAGCGTATTCATGAGCATGCCTACGTTCTCGGGCGTGCTGGCGGTGGAAGTTTTCACATGAACGGTATAAGGCGGCGCGGGTGCGGCAGCGCCGGTATCTATCTTCAAAATGGCGGTGAGCCTGCCTTTTGACAGGTCGTCCTCCATCTCCTCCTGCGAATCGCCGGTTACCAGCCGGATGTTGCCGCTGAGCCGCAGGCCCTGGTACACGGGGTTCAGCGTGTCGGACGCATGGTCTACCCCCACTCTTACGGAAAGGTTGCCCCCGCCGATAAAACCGAACACCATCGTGAACATCAGCGGAAAACCAAGGCTGAAAACGATCGCCGAAGGACTTCTGAACATCGCCCGGATGCTTGCCTTTGTAATTGACCACATTGCCCGGCCCTGGTTGTACTTTTCTGCCATGCGTGTTGTTTTAGATGGACGCAAAACTAGCAAACGCCGGGCAATTATTACAGCCGTACCCAAAAACGGGAAACCCCGGCGCGATGCCGGGGCTTGCCATGCTTACACCTGTGCATTTCAGCAAATGCGGACTAAAATGCGTCGAGCGCGGTGATCTCGGCCTGTATGGCGCTTTCCGTGGTTTCGGAAAGGGTCAGCGCCTCGTCCATGTTCTCGTTGATGGTGATATCTTTTTTCACGAAATAATATTTGCCGTCCTTGATGGAGAACGCGATCAGCCTGCCTTCCGCGCCAACGGGCATCATGTTGTCGTAGCTTTTTACGCGGTTGGCGCCGTCGGGCGTGTAAAGCTGCGCCACCACGGTAGCGTTCGTCGCCACGAAGAATACGAAGGTTTCGCCGCTGAACGCCCTGAAGCTCGCCATGCTGCCGGGGTTGTTGGGCACGGACACTTTCACGGTGGTTTTGGGATTGGTCCATGACCAGAAGATGTCGCAGTTCACCCAGCCCAGCTGACCGAAATCAAAGGTGAATTTGCCCTGGTCCATTTTTGCTTCCATCTGCCCGGCGCCCTGGCGCGGCTGCTGCCATGCGAACTGGTTGCCCTGCACGCTGTCCACCCCGATCCAGAGCTGTGTGGCGCCGTCGCGTTTGGCGGGCACTTCTACGCGGATGGGCACTTTCAGCTGCCGGTCCACTTTCTCCCCGTTGGCTTTTACGTCGAGCAGGAAAGAGCCGTCGGACTGGAGGGGCGCGCCGGAAATGTGGTTGGTATTGGCGCCGAACAGGATGATGTCGCTGCGTTTGAGCAGTTCCACCGCTTCCACGGTAATGTCGCCGGTCACGTCATTGCCGTTCATGGTGAGGGAACCGGCGGGAAAGGTCACCTTTACGCCGCCTTTGAGGGATATCGTTTTTGGCAGATCGTTCGCTTTAAAAGAAAAAGACTGTACCTGCGGCCCGATCTTCTCCAGCAGATCGCGCGTATCCTGCACGGGATTGGCCGGCGGTGGCGCGTCGTTTTTGCTGCATGCGGCAAAAAACATCGTAACGGTGGCGAACAGGGCGGCTAAACTTTGCTTTTTCATGTGATATCGATTTTAATGAAGAAATAAGTTCCGGTTGTTTGAAAGGAAATCAACGCGCCAAAACTTTTGTTACCCCCTTTTTTAAAAAATGAGGGGGAAATTCTCAATAACCGATCATTAACAAATTTGGCCGGAAGCGGTTAGGGAACATTTATTAAGTTGCGGGCACCACGTTTTTTTAATCTAAACCGATCTATCAACCAATACCGGGCAAAGCCGGCAGTAAACCCGACTGAAATGGCAGAACTGAAAAAACAACCGACCGCGGAACCGGCCGGTTCCATGGAAAAGATGTGCGAGTGTTACGATTCCGTCCTCAACCAGCTGCAGGAATTCGATCCGTTCAGCGCCTCGCAGATCCTTTGCAACGTGATCAACGAACATATCAAACGGCTCACCAGCGTGATCCGCCATCACAACGAGATCGCCGAAGCGGCGGAAAAAAGCATGGAGGCGCTGGCCGACGGTCTTCGCCGTCTTCGCATGCAGGCGCAGAAAGTGGTGGACGATACGCACAACAACGTGATCAGGCTGAGCCCCGAGGAAAGGGACCCGGTGTATACCGAAGAAGGATAAATAACCTATGCGGCGGCTATAAAAAAGAAACGTGAAAAGCCGGTGGCCTTTCACGTTTCCCGTTGTATGTTTTTATGACGGCAATCAATCAGCAGGTTGTGATATTGCCATAGCGCTTTCTATTCGATCACCATATCATAAGGCAGCTTCGCCTGTACCTCGCCGTTGGCAAGGGCGCGAAGGCGCTTTATCGTTTCGTAGAGCTTATAGTCGGCGCCCAGTTCTTTTTGCAGCATTTTTGCGCGCGTATTGTCGTCCACGCCTTTGAGCAGCAGCTCCAGCTTGTTTTTAGGTTTGGGATAAGCGGAAATATCCGGCTCGGGGATGTTCGCCATTTTCGCCGCGCAGTCCACCGCCGCCTGGATGCCGCCCAGCCTGTCCACCAGCCCCATCTTCTGCGCCTGCACACCCGTCCATACACGGCCCTGCGAAATGCTGTCCACCACGGCGGCGCTGAGCTTGCGGCCTTCTACCACGCGTTGTTTGAAAGTAGCGTAGATCGTATCCACCGAACGCTGGAACAGCGCTTTTTCCTTATCCGTGAGGGGACGGGTGGTATTGCCCGCGTCTGCAAATTCGCCGGTCTTCACCCCGTCGAACGTAATGCCGAGCTTGTTGTTAAAAAACCCTTTCATATTGGGCACCACGGCGAACACGCCGATGGAACCGGTGAGCGTGTTGGGTTCCGCGAAAATGGAATCCGCCATGCAGGAAATGTAATACCCGCCGGAAGCCGCGTAGTCGCCCATGGAAACGACCACCGGTTTGGTTTTCCGCGCCAGCGACAGCTCTCGCCAGATGCTTTCGGAGGCCAGCGCGCTGCCGCCCGGCGAGTTCACACGGAACACGATGGCTTTGATGTCCTTGTCCTGCCGCACTTCCCGGATCACTTTTACGTACTCGTCGCTGGAGATCATATTGTCGCCTTCGCCGCCGGTCACGATACTGCCGTCGGCATATATCAGCGCGATGTTGCCGCTGGATTCATAAAAAGGATTGGCGGAGAAATAACGGTTGAGGGAAACGAAATTCACTTTCTCGTCGCCCTTCCGGCTGAGGCTGCGCTTGATGTCGTCCATCACCTGGTCGTTATATTTCAGCGCGTCCACCAGCTTGTACCTTTCCGCGTCCGACGGCTCCATGATGAGCCCTTCGTTGGCGTAACGGTGCAGCGTGGCGGTGTCTATCTTCCGGGCCTCGCTGATGCGCAGCAGGAAGTCCGCGTACAGGTCGCCGAGGAAAGCGGTGGTCTGGATGCGGTTGGCTTCCGTCATTTTTGTTTCGCGCAGCGGTTCGGTGGCGCTTTTGAATTTGCCGTTGTAGAATATCTGCGGCTGTATGTCCAGCTTTTCGAGCGTACCTTTCAGGTACATCATGGTGATGGAGAAGCCGGAAAAGTCCATCATGCCTTTTGGGTGCAGGTACAGCTTGTCGGCCGCCGAAGCGAGGTAATAGGCGTTTTGCGTAAGCGTTTCCGCGAACGCATATACGAATTTTTTGCTCTTTTTGAAATCTACGATGGCGCGGCGGATCTCTTCGCTGGCGGCATAACCGTTGCCGTTGCCGTTCGCTTTGAGGTAGAGGCCTTTGACGTTATCGTCTTTGGCGGCGTTGCGGATGAGCCGCACGGCGTCGTACAGGCCGGGTTCCTGGTCGGCCTCGCCGCTCACGAAGGGCATCAGCTCGCGGAGCGGGTCTTCCATCCGCTGCTCGCGCAGGGGATTGCTGAGATCGATCACCACTACGGCGTTGGCGCCGGTCGTCACTTTATTGGGCGTGCTCAGCCGGGCTACCACCATGATCATGAAAAAAAACGCGAGGATGGAAAAAACGACGAGGGCTACAAAGGATGCCAGGAAAAATTTTAAGAAACTGCGCATGAGGATTCGATTAGGTCAAGAGCCAAAAACTCCATTAATTTTCTCAAAAATAGGGAATATAGCTACTTTTGATCCGTCAAAAATACATGAATACAGCGATATTACTTATAGGTGGCAATATGGGCGACCGCCCCAAAAACCTGCGGGAAGCCGCCAGGCTGCTGCGGGAAAGGGCCGGGAGGATCACGCTTGAATCGGCCATGTACGAAACCGCCCCCTGGG
>CBINIO010000336.1:0-5326 GCA_966250725.1 uncultured Chitinophaga sp. | reverse complement strand
GGCGGTGGGCCTCGACCAAATTCCAGAATCGCTGCTTCCGCTGCTCGCTTGCCGTTAAGGCGGACGCGAACGACGAAGCATATGCGCTGGGCATCCAGGTGGATGACGAGGCCTGGTACCGGCATGAGAACGTGCTGGAGCAGTATTACCAGCGCCCCGCCGTGCTGGAAAGTTTTGGCTGGCAGGTGATGACCGTGTACGCGAAAGACTGGCTGCAGCAGCCGCAGAAAGTGATGGAAGAGATATACCGCCGCCTCGGCAAACCGCGGCATGCCGCGCCGCTGAACGCGGTGTTACCACAGGATGCCGTACCGGCGGGCACCACCCGTATGCTGTACGGCGAAGGGAAGCATGAAAAATTCTGGGAAGCGGCCGTGAGCGGCTCACGGCTATTCATCAGGCAGGGCAAAAGCGGCGCCAAGGGCCAGATACAGGTACGTACCTGCATGGACGCGGCGGATGCGGAAAAAGAAAAGGAAAAGCTTGTTGAAGAAAAAAAGAACGGCGGCTGGAGGATAGCCGGGGAAGAAACGCCGCCCGCGCAGACGGAGCTGTTTTGATGGTTGACAACGGCATTGCGCATGTACGGTTATCGAAAGACTATCGGAAAGGGTTCTATTTGGCGGCGATGCGTTGCCATTCTTCCCGCTTTGGTCTGCACATTTGCGCCAGTGGTCTCTTTCGCGGAAATTTCCCGCCGCAGGCGGATAGATTTGCCGTATGAAAGCATCTACCGAAAGAAAGATCGTCCGCTGGCTGCATATCCTGTTAAGCATTCCCATCCTGGGATATATTTACGGCCCGGTAGCCGCCATCCCCGAGGCGGCCAATGCGGTGAGGTTCGTTTTCCTGCCCGTAGTGGTATTAAGCGGCTTCTGGATGTGGAAACGGCATTGGTTCAGGAGAAAACGCAGCAAACCCGCCCGGTCTATATCGTGAGCAGTCTTGCCGCATTGGTGGAAGCATAGGTGCGCAGCAGGTTCTGGATAAACTCGTTCTCGGGGTATTGCGTCAGCCAGTCCTTCAGCATTTCGCTGCCGGATACGGCCACATCGCGCGGTACGTAGCCCATCCCGTAAAACTTCCCTTTCTCCATCAGGATGCAGCTCTGCTCCGAAGCCATCCGCCCGTTGTCCAGTATCACGTACGAAGGCTGCTCCGATTGCAGGTGCGCGACGGCTTTTAATACGCGCGGGTTATATTTTGCCGGTTTTTCTTTTTTGCTGCAGGCGCCTTTGCAGGTTTTATCCGCGATGCCCACGCATTCGTCGTTGCCGGTTTGCAAAAAGCAGAGTTTCGGGCACAGCTTAAAATCGCGGATCAGCTCGCGCAGGCGCGTATGGCCTTCGGCGAGCATGTTGAACGTATACACTGGCGTGCTGTATTTCCTTCTTTTTTCGATCGCCAGGCGGAGATAACCCTGCTGGTCCTCAAACAGGTAAAACCCGAATTTCGATTCGATCCTTTTCTGCGCATTGTTGTATTGCGGCCACAGGCGCCGTATTTCCACCGATTCGAGGATGAACGCCATCAGCTCCGTACCGGTCTTTTCAAAGGTGATGCTATGCACGTTGCGAAGAAATTCCTGCCGCTGGCGGCCGGTGCTGTTGCCGGTGAAGTGGCTGGTGACGCGTTTGCGGATGTTGCGGGCTTTGCCGACGTACACCACTTTTCCTTTTTCGTTGTGGAAATAATATACGCCGGGGGTAGACGGCAGCTCTTCCACATGCTCCTGCGGCAGGTGCAGCGGCAGCCATTTTTCGCGGGAGCGACCGTTCAGCGCCTGCGCGATGGCGCCCTGCGTGTCGGCGGCCATCAGCATTTCAAACAGCTGTACGGTGGCCAGCGCGTCGCCGGTGGCGCGGTGGCGGTTCTGCAGGTTGATCTTCAGCTGCCGGCAAAGGTTGCCCAGGCTGTAACTCGGGAAACCGGGGAACACTTTCCGGCTGAGCCGTACGGTGCAGAGCTTTTTGCTTTGCAGCCTGAAGCCGCAGAGATCAAGCTGGTGGCGGAGGAAGGAATAATCGAAATTGACGTTGTGGGCGATGAATATCTTGTCGCGGAGCAGCGCGAAGATCTCTTCCGCAACGGACTCGAACGGCGGCGCAGTCTCCACCATTTCGTCCGTAATGCCGGTCAGCGCCTGGATATACCGCGGGATGGGCATGCCGGGGTTCACCAGCGTTTCGTACTGCTGAACGATCTGTGTTCCGTCGTGAATAAAAATGGCGACTTCCGTGATGCTGCCGGCACTGGCGTGGCCGCCGGTAGTTTCGATATCTACAATGGCGTACATGCCGCAAATATACGGCATGGCGCGCATGCAATCTGCGCACTCCCTTCCATAGGAATTTTCGTTATCCGTGGGCCGCTGAAAACCAGCCAAATCCAAATGGTGCAGTATTTGTATACTTTTTTCCATGGAATGGACGACCCTGATATTCGACAAACTCCACCGGTGGCTGCTGGCCGCCATCAAAATGCTGCCCAACCTGGCCCTCGCGGTCATCATCTTCCTGGTCTTTTATTTGCTGGCAAAACTGACGCGCAAACTGGTATACAGGCTGTCGTGCAGGCTGTCGCACAAACAGGCCATCAGCAACCTGCTGGCGAGCGTGGCGCATTTCGTGGTGTTCGCCATCGGGCTGTTTACCGCGCTGGAAATACTGAAGCTGGACAAAGCCGTTTCCTCCCTGCTGGCGGGCGCGGGCATCATCGGCCTGGCGCTGGGTTTCGCGTTCCAGGACCTGACGTCCAACTTTATTTCCGGTATCTACATCACCTTCCGCAAACCCTTCGACGTAGGGCATATCATCGAAACGAACGGCTTTACCGGCACGGTGGAGACCATACAGTTCCGTTCCACCACCATGCGTACGTTCGATGGTATGCATCTCATCATCCCGAATAAAGACATCTTCCAGAAACCCATCATCAACCATTCCCTCACTACCGAAAGAAAAATAGAGCTTCACTTCACCGTGCCTTTCAACAAAGACCCCGCGCCCGTACTGGAAGATATTGTCAAAACCCTGCGCGACATCGTAAAAAAAGAACGGCAGAGCGGCATCAAAAAAGCGCCCGAGGTATTTTTTGAGAACATCGAAGGCAACAACCTGCGGCTGCTCGTCAGCGTCTGGATCAGCAACAGCCGGGAAAGTTCCTTCAACCAGGCCCGGCACCGCCTTATCACGCATGTGCTCGACGCGCTGCGGCAAAAACAACTATTGCCATAATTACCCGGTGGGTAGCCAAATGCACAATTTGCGCCAGGGATGCACCCAATTCCATGGTTGTTTTGCGGCTGTTTTTCATGGAGCGGAATTTGTGCGGTATTCCTGTAATGATAACCATCTTTTCACCATTAAAACTGATCCCATGCAAACCGACAGACAACAGCAGGCTGGCGGAAAGCCGGAAAAAGGCCCAAGCCCCGTAAACACCGATTTCAGGGCAGGCGGCGAAGACGAAAAATGGCCGGAAGATCCTGAAACCGCGGGTTTCGATCAATTCGACCAGGAAGCGGCCAATGAAAGGGAAAGAGAAGTACAGGAAGCGGAAGATGAAGACATCGTGGAAAACGATCGTCCTGGCATGGTCCACAACGCCGCCGGCGCGGCGCCCGAAGATTACGATGAAGCGGAAGACGAGGAAGAAGACGAAGCAGTGAATTTTGACGACCTGGGAGATGAAGAAGACGAGGAAAACAATTACTAAAATTTTTTAACCATATCATTCACATTAAACTGAGAGACCAATGAAATCACGTATCGTACCAGTTGGCATCCTTGGGCTGATGATCGCCTTTGTGGTCGCCCAGGCAGGAAACGGGTTTATCGGAGAATCCACCTTACCGGCTAACGACGGATATTCCGTAACAACGGCCAGGGACACGGTGCCGGAAAACCCGCAGGACACTACCAAAAAGAAAAAAAGGAAAAAAGACAAGGACAAGAAGAAGGACACTTCCAACCTTCCCAAACCGGACACTTTTGCAACATCATTCCGGCCATAGCATACAGGATGTTTGATTTTGAAAAATGAAAAAGACCGTCAGCAAAAAATAAATTCAGGCTGACGGTCTTTTTTATGCCGGGTATTTTTTCGTTTACCCGACAGCGATATTTCCGAAACCTGCGTTCTTTTCTTCGAGGTGCTGTTTGAATCCCCTGATATCATTGCGCACCAGGCTTTCGAACGCCGGGTTGAACAACCGCGCGATGCCTTCGCCCACATATCCTGCGGGCGGGCGGTACGTAATGGTTACCAGCAATTCGGTGCCGCCGTTTTCCGTGTCCCTGAAGCGCACCTTGCCGGCGTTGGCGAGCTGCGCGCCTTCCAGCGAGCGCCAGCCGAGCATTTCATTCGGCTCGTCTTCCACGATCTCCGCATCCCACTCCAGCTTGATGTTGCCGGCCAGCCGGATGGTCCAGTGGCTGAAACGTTCGTCCTGCACTTCCACGTCGTGCAGGTGCGCCATAAACGCAGGCAGGTTTTCCAGCTTGCGCCAGTAGGCGTACACTTCGGCCCTCGGGCGGTTCACCTCAAAGGCCGTGCGAATATTGACGGAGCGCGCGTGTTTTGGCCGGCGGTCCTCTATCATCGCGGAAATGGGGCAATTACCGGAAATGCCCCTGTACAGCAGGTAACCTCCCGCCAGCATGCGGAAGAGGCTCTTCACGGGCGTTTTGCCGATATCCGCCAGCGCGATGTACACCAGCGAGGCGCCTGCGGCGGAAGAAATGATCCTGCCGGTCTTTGATACGTTAATGACGGTTGAATTTTCGTATAACCCGCCTGCGCGGGGTGTTCCTTTTTCCTGCATAACATTCATTTTGTTTGATAGCATCCAAAACCTTGCGAGAGTTTATATTCATTGATTTTCAGCAACCTGTACCGCTGTATTGTGTAGCGGATTCCACAGCGTTTCCCAACTTGTAAACAAACAGGATGCCCCTTTTGTTTCATTCAGCCAAGCTGATGAACACCACGCGTTCTTGACAGGTGCTGGCCTTCGCCGATCTCCTCGATCATTTTTTTGCAGAAAGCCGGGAGGTCGCCGGGATTGCGGCTGGTTACGATGCCGTTGTCCACCACCACTTCCTGGTCCACCCACTTCGCGCCGGCATTGATCAGGTCGGTTTTGAGCGAGGGCCATGAAGTGACCGTTCTGCCTTCGAGCGCATTGGTCTCTACGAGCGTCCAGGGGCCGTGGCAGATGGCCGCGATGGGTTTTGCCTCATCGGTAAAACCGGTCACAAAGGCCACGGCGTCCACGTTCGTTCGGAGCTTGTCGGGATTCATCACGCCGCCGGGCAATACCAGC
>CBINIO010000335.1:0-5347 GCA_966250725.1 uncultured Chitinophaga sp. | reverse complement strand
GCAGGAGATCATGCGGCAATTGTCCCGCTGGTACGATATTGAAGTGGTACATGAAAAAGGGATTCCCGATCTCGAATTTATCGGGGGAATGGACAGATCGCTTCCGCTTTCGGAAGTGCTGAAAGGACTGAAAATGTCGGGAGTGAATTTCCGGCTGGAAGACGGGAAACGGCTGATCGTATCGCCATAAGAAAGATTTACATAGACTAAGAGAAGTATACAAAAACCAACCAGGTCCGGTTCGTGGAGGGCGTCATCCGCGAACAGGGAAGCTTTTGCTCATTTTTTATCAACTAAAATGTGTTTTTTAATGGCTGCTCAACCAAAAACGGCGGTATCACGATGGCGGGCCATGTGGCTTGGCGTTATGCTGCTGATGTCGATCTGTCAAAGCGCGAATGCCCAAACTACCGGGCCCCTTATTACCTATACCGGGAAAGAAGTACAGCTGGTGACGGTGTTCCAGGCTATCCGCGAACAAACCGGCTACACGGTGTTTGCGGCCAAGAACCTGCTGAAAGAAACCCAGCCGGTTACCTGCGCCGTGCGCAATATGCCGCTGCCGGAATTTCTTGATCTCGTGCTGCGCAACCAGCATTTGTCTTACGAGATCAGCAACAAGACCATCTTCCTGAAAGCCCGTCCTGTTACGCCCGCAGACGAGCGCGCCGATGAACCGGGCATGATCAGCGGTTCCGTGAAAAATGAAACGGGTACGCCCATCACGCCCGCCACAGTGATGCTGGAACCGCAGAAGCAGGGCGCCGTTACGAATGAACGGGGCGAATATCAATTTAAAAATCTGCCGGAAGGATTTTATACGGTGCGGATCTCCTGCATCGGCTACAGTCCGGAAGTGAAAAGAGCTTACGTCAGCAAAGGCGGTCATACTTACGTCGATTTTGTATTGTCCGAATCCTCCGCCCAGCTGAAGGAAGTAGTGGTAAGCAGCGGCTACCAGACGTTTTCCGTAAAACGGAGCGCCGGCGCGTACGCCAAGCCGGATATGCAAACGCTGCGGAACAGGACCACGTCCATGAATATCCTGCAGCGGCTGGACGGGCTGGTGCCGGGCCTTACGGTGAACAACGCGCCTTCCGCATCCGGCACGCCGGTGCTGATACGCGGCCTCACTTCCATTAACAGCAACAAATCGCCGCTGCTGGTGGTGGACGGCGTGCCGTTAGACAACATCAATTCGCTGAACCCGCAGGACGTGGAAGACATTACGGTGCTGAAAGACGCTTCCGCCGCTTCCATCTGGGGCGCCAGGGCTGCCAACGGCGTGATCGTGATCACCACCCGCAAAGGCGGCAGGAACGAAAAGCTCTCTATCGAATACGACGGTTTTGTGAACTTCCAGGGAAAGCCGGACGTGGACTACTACCCCGTGCTCGACAGCCGGCAATTCATACAGGCGGCAAACGATATCTTCCGCCCGGACCTTTATCCATGGGCTAACGTCAGTGCCTATACGGGATTGGGCTCCACCGGCGTACCGCCTCACAACGTGATCCTCTACAACCGCTACCGCGGGCTTATATCCGATGCGCAGGCGGCGGCAAGCCTGGACAGCCTGGCGGCCATCAGCAACACCGGCCAGATACGCGACATCTGGTACCGGCCCGCCATGCTCACGAACCATACGCTTTCCATCCGGGGCGGGGGGAAGTCGTACGGCATATACGGCTCGCTCGCCTACACCGGCACGCAAAGCAACAAGCCCGGCGAAACGGACAACACCTATAAAATAAATATCAGGCAGGATTACAACGTCAACAAACGGCTCGACGTGTTCCTGATCACCGATCTGACGAACATAAGCAGCAGCGCGCCGAGGAACGTTGACGCCGACAACCGTTTTCTGCCTTACCAGCTTTTCCGCGACGCGCAGGGAAACCCGCTGTCCATTCCTTACGTGAAGCAGCTTTCGGATTCGACGCGCAGGGCTTTCGAGGGAAAGAGCGGCATTGGCCTGGACTATAACCCGCTGCTGGAGCGCGATTACGGCTACACCAAAAGCGACCTGATGCTGGCAAGGATCACCTCGGGGCTTACCGTGAAGCTGCTCGAGGGGCTGTCATTTTCCGGCGTATACGGCCTGTTCAAAACGGCTGAAAAGATCCGGTCGTATGACGACAGCCGCAGCTACCTCGTACGCTCGGAAGCCGTGCAGTTTACGGTGCCGGCCGCCGCGCCGGGCCAGCAGCCGAAATATTATCTCCCCGTAACCGGCGGAAGATATGCGCTCACGAATGCAACGCAAAACAACTGGACGGTGCGGAACCAGCTTGCTTACGAACGGGCATGGGAAGGCAAAAAGCACCAGCTTTCGCTGCTCGCCGGCCAGGAAGCGCAGGAGCAGCTGATCACGACGAACCGGTCGCTCACCCGCGGTTATAACGAACTGCTTCAAACTTACCCGGCGATCGATTATGCCACGCTTTCCACGACCGGCGTGGCCGGCGCCGTGATGCCCAATAACGGGTCACGCAGCCTGCTTGCCAGCGCGCAGCCTTTTGGCGAAACGGAATCGCGCGTGCGGTTCCTATCCTATTACGGCAACATGGGCTATACTTATCTCAACCGCTACACGCTTAGCGGCAGCATACGTTTTGACGAATCGAACCTCTTTGGCCGCGACCGTTCTTCGCAGCGCAAGCCCGTATGGAGCATCGGCGGCCGCTGGGAGCTGGGCGGCGAATCGTTTATGGAAAACCGCGCGTTCAACGATCTTGCGCTGAGAGTGTCGTACGGTCTCACGGGCAATTCACCCGTGCCGGGCACCGCCGCTTCTTATGACATCCTCGGGGCGCAGTCGGGCTCCGCGCTGCCGGGCAATACCGGTCTTTCCATTGAAACGCCCGCCAATGCGGCGCTCACCTGGGAAAGCTCGCGTACGCTGAACATCGGCGTGGACTTCGGCATCCTGCAGGGCAACCGGCTCAGCGGCTCGGTCGATTTTTACAGCAAACGAACGGACAACCTGATCGGCCAGATGGAAGTGAACCCTTTCTCCGGCTACAACACGGTGGTGGGGAATTTTGGGAACATGCGCAACACGGGCATCGAAACTTCCCTGCGTTCGCTTAACGTCGAATCCGGCCGTTTCCGCTGGATCACGCAGCTGGCGCTGGCGTATAACCGCAACAAGATCACGAAGCTCAATCAGCCCGCGCTGATCGCCACCGGCGCGCAAAAAGCAGGCACCGTTTATCTCGCCGGATACCCTGCGTTCGCGGTGTTTGCATACGATTTTGCCGGACTCGACGGCGAAGGCGATCCGCAGATCGCATTGCACGACGGGAAAGTGACCAAGGAAAGAAATGCCGCCATGCCCGAAGACGTGCTGTACATGGGCACTTATCAGCCCGTATGGAACGGCGGCCTGTCGAATACTTTTATTTTTGGCGACATCGCGCTGTCCGCGAACATCGTTTACAACTTCGGCAACGTCATGCGCCGGGACGTGAACGATTTTTATTCGGGCAACGGCCTCATCCCGCTTACGGCCAACAACGCCATGCAAAGCGGCGACCTGCGTTTCCGCAGCGGGAACGTGCACGCCGAATTTGCGGACAGGTGGAAACAACCGGGCGACGAACTGACCACGAACGTACCGTCATGGATACCGGTGAACAGCGTGAACGCCAGCCGCCGCGATACAAGGTATTATACGCAGGGCGATATCAACGTGGTGAGCGCGGCTTTTGTAAAGCTGCGGGACATTTCGCTCAGCTACGATCTTCCGCGGAGCGTGGTGTCCGTAGCGAAGCTCGAAGGCGTACGGCTGCGCCTGCAGCTCTCCAACGTGATGCTCTGGAAAGCCAACGACTACGATATCGATCCTGAATTTCACGACGCTCCCGGTGGCAGCGCCGCCGGCCAGCTGGCGGGAGGCATCCGCTACATGCGCGCCAATCAGGGCACGGTTACGGCAGGTTTGAACATCCGGTTTTAAAAATTAAAAGAACGACATGAAAAAATATATCACTGTCCCGGCTTTACTGCTTTTGCTGCTGATGACCGGCATATCCTGCAAAAAGAGCTTTTTGGAAGTGCTGCCAAAAGGCAAGGTGATTGCGGTGAGCTACAAGGACTACGAGCTGCTGCTGAACAATCCCGACCTGCAGAACACAGGCACGGACGCGCAGCTGCTCATGGGTGACGAGGTGACCGCCATCGAGCCTTATTATAGCGGTCTTACCCTGCGCGAACAGCGGCTTTTCACCTGGAGCGACCAGATCTACCAGCCCGATGAGAACAGCGCGGAAACTTCCGGCCCGCTTTCAAGCATTTATACTTATAACAAGATTATCAACGAAGTGATGGACGCGCCGGACGGTACGCCGGAGCAGAAAAGGATGGTGCTGGCCGAAGCGCTTGCGGGGCGCGCGTGGACGTATTTCCTGCTGATCAATTATTACGGCAAGCCGTACCAGGCGTCCACCGCTGCCAGCGATCCGGGGTTTCCCATCATTACCACGGCGGACATTACGGTGAATAAATTCAGCCGGGCTTCGGTAAAGGAAGTGTATGATATGATCACTTCCGACCTGGAGAAAGCCCTGCCCGATCTGTCCGCGACGGTGTTTCACCGCCTCCGCATGAGCAAACCCGCCGCGCAGGCGCTGCTTGGCAAGGTATACGTGTTCATGCAGCGGTACGACGAAGCGGCGCCGCTGCTGGAAGCCTCGCTGCAGGGGCTTGCCAACGCGCAAACGCCCGTTGGTTTATATGATTACAACGAAACGTTTGCCCCCGGCGGCGCCTTTACGCCGATCGGCATGTTCGGCCCTAATTATCCCGTTACCTCCAACAACCAGGAGGCATTGTACCTGCGGCAATTTTCGAACTTCCATGTGCTGTTCAATACGCTGCAGGTGAACAGCGGCACCATGGCATTGTACACGCCTTCCGACCTTCGCCTTTTGCTGTATTCGAAAACGCCTTTCCCGGCGGGAGCGGAGTTCGCAGGCGGCGCGCAGCGCAGAACGGCGCCCAGCATTGTGCCTTTCGGCGTAGTGGTGCCGGAAATCTACCTGCTGATCGCGGAATGTAAAGCAAGGCAGGACGATCTTCCCGGCGCCGTGGCCGCGCTGGAGCAGCTGCGCGAAAAACGCCTGCCGGGCGCCGATGCGGAGGTGCCGTCAGCTATCGCCGGCGACAAGATGCAGCTGCTGCAATTCGTGATGGACGAGCGCCTGCGCGAGTACGCCGGCCTCGGCGTGCGCTGGTTCGACATGAGAAGGCTTTCCGTCGATCCGTTGTTCGGCAATTCCTCCTACAGCCATACTTTATACCAGGCAGACGGCACCACCACCGTTTACGAGCTGCGGCCGGAACG
>CBINIO010000334.1:0-5352 GCA_966250725.1 uncultured Chitinophaga sp. | reverse complement strand
AAAAGGCGAGCTGAAGCTCACCGGCAACCTCGGTAATGTGATGAAAGAATCCGCCGTAACAGCGCTCAGCTACCTGCAGTCCAACGCCACTTCTCTCCGGATAGATCCGAAAATATTCCGGGAACGGAACGTACATGTGCATGTACCGGAAGGCGCCGTGCCGAAAGACGGGCCAAGCGCGGGCGTTACGATGCTCACCGCCCTTACCTCCGCTTACACCGGCCGCCGTGTGAAGCCGTTCCTTGCCATGACGGGGGAGATCACGCTGCGCGGACAGGTATTGCCGGTGGGCGGCATCAAGGAAAAGATACTGGCCGCCAAACGCGCCGGCATCAAGGAGATCGTGCTCTGCTGGCAGAACGAGAAAGATATACAGGACATCAATCCCGATTATATCAAGGGGCTGAAGTTCCATTATGTAAAAGAAATGAACCAAGTGCTCGAAACTGCGTTATTAAAGAGATAGGAAGCAGGGCCCGTCATTCCTGGCAGCCCATGCGACCAGCTCACTAACGAGTGAGCGCATGTTGATTGTTTAAGGGTTTGAATAAAGCCGCCGTGACTGGCGGCTTTGTTCTTTTTGGAGCGTACATTTTTCGGATGATGCTTCCGTGGTGCCTGGTCCTTTGATGGTCAGTTAAAATAGCACCCATTTATCGTAACTTCCCGTTCGCAAAATGCCGATTTGAGATACCGTTACGTTTTTATATTACTGTTATTATCCGCTTATGCCAAAGCCCAGGTGCTGGGCGGCCGGCAGACCTTCGCCTTTCTCGATCTGCCGCCGTCGCCGCAGGTGACCGCGCTGGGCGGCATCACGGCGAGCCAGCAGGGAACCGACGTGAGCCTCGGGCTGATGAACCCGGCGCTGCTCAGGCCCGCGATGCATACGCAATTGCAGGTGGGTTACAGCGGTTATCCCGGCGGCGTGCGGTATTCCAATTTCGCGTTTGCCTATCACCTGCCTTCCATCGCCACCACATTCGCCACCAGCATACAATACACGGCTTACGGCACGCTCACGCATACCGATGCGGCAGGGAATGTGCTAGGCAGCTTCAGGCCGGTGGATTTTTACTGGCAGGCAAGCGCGTCGCGGCGTTACCTCGAAAAATGGTCGTACGGCATCAGCTTCAAATATATCCGCTCGCGCTATCTCGATTTCAGGGCCACCGGTTTTGGCACCGATGTGGGCATCGCGTTCAGGGACACCGCCAGCGGATGGCAGGCGGGGCTGCTGGCGAAGAATATGGGTGCGCAGTTCACCCGGTACACCGCGGAAGAGCGGGAGGGCCTGCCTTTTGACCTGCAGGCGGGCGTAAGCAAAAGGCTGAAGCACGTGCCGCTGCAATTGTCCGCCACGCTGCATCACATCTATCAGTTCGACGTGAGGTACGCCGATCCCGCCGCGGAAGAGAACATCCTCATCGAGAACGGCGATACGGTCCGGCGCAACGGCGGCGCGATGGACAATATTTTCCGGCATTTTGTGCTGGCCGCGCAATTCGAGATCGGCAAATACGTGGAGGTGACGGCAGGTTACAACCACCTGCGCAGGCGGGAGCTGGCATTGCCCAACCAGGGCGGGCTGAGCGGGTTTTCCTTCGGTCTTGGCGTGATCGTCAAAAAAATACAGCTGCGGTACGCGCGCAGCTGGTACCAGCGCTCCATCGCATTTAATCACGTGGGGCTCAGTCTCCCGCTCAATCAATGGACAGGATTTGGTAAATTCGGAGATCGCATCGGCTGGAAGCCGGACGAAACCTATACTTTTTAAAAGAGAAAAAACAGCTATGCAACCAATTATTTCAATCAGGGACTTGCGGAAAAGCTACGGTGACAAAGAGGTGCTGAAAGGCATCAACCTCGACGTGTACCCCGGGCAGGTGATCGGTTATATCGGCCCGAACGGCGCCGGCAAATCCACCACGGTAAAAGTATTGATCGGGCTGCTGGCGGATTTTGAAGGGGCCGTGAGCATCATGGGGAAAGATCTCCGGGAAGATGTGCTGAGCATCAAAAGCATCATCGGTTACGTGCCGGAGAACGCGGAAATATACGAAGTGCTTACGCCGATGGAATATCTTTCCTTCGTAGGCAAGCTGTACCAGCTCGAGGAAGACGTGATAGAAGAAAGGGCCGCGCGCATGCTGCAGGCGTTCGGCCTGCTCGAAAATAAAGACCAGCGGATGGACACGTTCTCCAAAGGCATGCGCCAGAAGGTGCTCATTACCTCCGGCCTGCTGCACAACCCGCAGATCGTGGTGCTGGACGAGCCGCTGTCCGGCCTCGACGCCAACGCCGTGATCATCGTGAAAGAGATCATCACGCTGCTGAAAAAAGAGAACAAAACGATCTTTTATTGCTCGCATATGATGGACGTGGTGGAAAAAGTGTCCGACCGCATCGTGCTGATAGACGAAGGCAGCATTGTGGCGGACGGTACGTTCAGCTCGCTGAAAGTGTCCGGCGACGAAACGCTCGAGCACATCTTCTCGCGGCTCACCGGCAAAGAGCAGCTCAACACCAGCGCCGACGAATTTATCAACGCCCTCGGCCAATAAAGATCACGAACGATGAACAAATTTTTTCTTTCCCTCATAGCGCTTTTTAACCCGCTCTGGCGAAAAATGGGTGTGAACACCGAACAGCTTCGCGCCATACTCGACGTAAAGCTCAAGATGGACGACCGCCGCCCAAACGCCTACACCGGCATGCGGCAGCAGCAGCAGAACAAGGCGCGCAGGAACGGTTCCTGGGCCATCGTGCTGGTATCGCTGCTGATGGGTATTTTTTACCTGTTCATTTTTGCGCTGGGCGACAACCTCGTGCTGCAGTTCTTTTTATGGTTCAGCGTTTTCACCGTCATGATGAGCATTACGCTGATCTCCGATTTTACGAGCGTGCTGATAGACGTGAAGGACAACTACGTGATACTGCCGCGCCCCGTGAACGATAAGACCGTCGTTATTAGCAGGCTGCTGCACATCATGGTGCATATTTCGAAGATCGTGGGACCGCTGGCGCTGCCGGCATTTACGTATATCTGTATCCGTTACAGCGTCGGGGCTGGCGCCTGGTTTGGCGTGCTGGTGCTGCTGCTCAGCGTTTTCTGCATTTTCCTGATCAACACCGTGTACCTCATTGCGCTGAAGCTCACCACGCCGCAGCGTTTCAAGGAAATTCTCAATTATTTGCAGATCGTTTTTTCCATCCTCGTATTCGCCACGTATTACCTCGCGCCGAGGCTCATGCAAAAATCGCAGCTGGCGCAGCTGAACCTGGCGGATTATCCCTGGGTGAACTATATGCCCACCTACTGGTTCGCCCGTGCCTGGCTTGGCGTGGCCAGCTTTGATTATGCGGGACTTACCATCGTGTACATCCTGCTGAGCATCGTGGTGCCGTTCTTGAGTCTCTGGCTGGTGGTGAAGGTGTTTGCGCCGAGCTTCAACCGCAAGCTGGCGATGCTGGGCGGCAGCGATCCGGGACCGGTGAAAAAGATAAAAGCACAGGCGGGCCCCGGTAAAAGGCCGTTTTACAAAACACTGGCGCGGCTTTCGGCGAAAAATACGCTGGAGCGGCTGTCTTTCGAGCTGGTGTGGATGGTTACGGGAAGAAGCCGCGAGTTCAAGCTCAAGGTATACCCTTCGCTGGCGTACGTGATTGTTTATTTCGTTTATTTTCTTGTCCGGGAAGGTTCGCCGGGGGAAGCCTGGGCCAAGCTTCCGGAAACGAATATGTTCATCCTGCTTATTTATATCAGCAGCTTTGCGTTTATCACTGCCATCAGCAATATCGTGTATTCGGACAAGTTCAAGGCGGCCTGGGTGTATTACGCCGCGCCCGTAAAAGCGCCGGGCGAGATATTGATCGGTGCTTTCAAAGCCACGCTGGTCAAGTTTTTCCTGCCGTTTTACCTGCTCATCGTGCTGTTTTCGCTGGGGGTATGGGGTGTGAGGATATTGCCCGACCTGCTGCTGGGTTTTGTGAACGTGGTGCTCATCAATCTTTTGTTCGCGGTGATCTATTTGCGCAAGCTGCCGTTTTCCGCGCAGATAAACGTAAAGCAGGGCGCGGGGAATTTTATGAGAGGATTGATGGTGATGGCGATCCCGGGCGCTATCGGTTTTGCGCATTTCGGCCTGCGGCAGGTAGGCAGCGGCTGGATGTACAATGTGATGATCGCGCTGTTCGGCTGCATCTCGTTCGCGGCCTTGTACCTGTTGTATGCGCGGTACAGCGAAACGGCCTGGGAGAAGCTGGATGCGTCGTGATAAGAGAAAGTTTTTAAAACAGGAAAGGGCGGTATCCACACGATACCGCCCTTTCTTTATTTTGGTTTTCCCCGAAGGGAGCCGTTAATCTGCAATTGCCGTAAGCGGGATGTTGTCTCCCGATTTCCGCACAAGCCATCCATCAATCCTGCAGCTGCCGCTTATACAGCTGGATCGTATTCTCCAGCCCGAAATAGATCGCGTCGCACACAAGCGCGTGACCGATGGACACTTCCTTCAGCTGCGGGATGTGCAGCTTGAAAAAGCGGAGGTTGTCCAGGTTGAGGTCGTGGCCGGCGTTCAGGTCGAGCCCGATGGCGGAGGCGGCTTTGGCCGTATTCTTGTAATCGTTGAACAACTGGAAATTTTGCGGCTGGGTGCGCGCGTTCGTATATTCTTCGGCGTATGGGCCGGTATACAGCTCGATGCGGTCGGCCCCGGCTGTTTTGGCGCCTTCCACTTTGTCCACTTCCGGATTCAGGAAAATAGACACGCGGATGCCCGCTTTTTTGAGGGTGGAGATCACGTCTTTCAGGAAAGACTGGTAATTCACCGTATCCCAGCCGTTGTTGGAGGTAAGCACGCCCGGCGGATCGGGCACCAGCGTGGCTTGTTCGGGCTTTACTTCCAGCACCAGGTCCATAAATTCCGGGGAAGGATACCCTTCGATATTAAATTCCGTGGTGACGATCGGTTTGAGATCCCGCACGTCCTGGTAACGGATGTGCCGTTCGTCGGGCCGGGGATGTACGGTAATGCCTTCCGCCCCGAAACGTTCGCAGTCCCTGGCCACCTGGATGATGTCCGGCAGGTTGCCCCCGCGCGCGTTCCGCAGCGTGGCGAACTTGTTGATATTAACACTCAGCTTGGTCATGCCGTAAAATTACAATTATTGCAGCAGGAACAAGACAAAGGAGCCGATAAAAATGGAAGTGGAGAAGCTCATGAGCGTGCCGATCAGCACGTATTCCGTTTCGCGGCGGTTATCGCTTTCCTTCAGGTCGTTGAACCGCAGGATGGATTTTGCCGCGATAAGGAAACCGATGCCTTCGAAGTGATGCGTGATGATAAAAGT
>CBINIO010000333.1:0-5355 GCA_966250725.1 uncultured Chitinophaga sp. | reverse complement strand
GAATGCCTGCCTTACGAAGCCCGCTGGGCGCAGGACCTGAAAACCGCCGTGGACCTCTCCGCACGCGATTACCAGCTGCTGCATGCCGCCTACGGCCACTATATCGGCCGGCAGGTAAAAGAATTTATCCAGCGCCATCATCTCGAGCACCGGGTGCATTTTATCGCATCGCACGGTCATACCACCTTTCACATCCCCGAACAAAAAATGACCGCCCAGCTTGGCGACGGCGCGGCCATTGCGGCGGAAACGGGTCTGCCCGTTATCAGCGACCTCCGCTCGATGGACGTCGCGCTCGGCGGCCAGGGCGCGCCCATTGTGCCCATCGGGGAGAAGCTGCTGTTCCATGGTTACGACTACTGGCTGAACCTCGGCGGCATCGCCAATCTCTCCGCGAAGAACGGCGAAGTATACCACGCCTTCGACGTATGCCCCGCCAACCGCGTGCTGGACGCACTGGCAGCGGCCCTCGGCAAAAGCTACGACGAAAACGGCGCGCTGGCGGCCGGCGGCGTGGCGGACCACAAGCTGCTGGATGCGCTGAACTCACAGCCTTATTACGCGCAGCCTTTCCCCAAATCGCTCGCGAACGATTTCGGCACGGACGTGATCCTGCCGCTGATCGGCACTTACACCTTATCAGTGCAAGGCAAGCTGCGTACTTACGTGGAGCATATCGCGCAGCAGATCGCCGCGGCGGTGAAAGCCGTGTCCGGCGAAAACACGCAGGAAAAGAAACTGCTGGTGACCGGCGGCGGCGCGTTCAACCACTTTCTCATAAAAACGGTCAAATCACAGCTGGAGCCGCTGGGCATTTCGGTAGTAGTGCCGGACGAGCAGACGGCCTCTTACAAAGAAGCGCTGGTAATGGCATTGATCGGCGCCTTGCGCTGGCGCCAGCAGCCGAACGTGCTCAGTTCCGTAACCGGCGCCGGCCGCGATACGGTGAACGGTGCGTTGTACCTGGGAGAAGGATAAACGTTTATTCTTCTTCGGGAAGCGCCAGTTCCTCGAACGTAAAATTATCCCCGTTAAACAATCCTTTGTCGCTGAGCTTGAGGTGAGGGATCACGAGCAGCGCCATAAAGGACAGTGTCATGAAAGGCGCGTCCAGCTTGCATCCCAAAGCTTTGGCGGCTTTGTCCATCATGCTGTATTTGCGGGCGGTGGCATACCCGTCTTCCGCGCTCATCAGCCCGGCCACGGGCAGCGGCATTACTTCGCCGCCGGTTTCGGACACCACGCTGATGCCGCCTTTGCAGGCGATCAATTCGTTCACCGCTTTGCAAATGCTTTCATCGTCCGCGCCCACCGCGATAATGTTATGACTGTCATGCGCCACGGTAGAAGCGATGGCGCCCTGTTTCAGACCAAAATGATGAATGAACCCGCAGGCTACCGGCGCATCGTTGTAACGGTTCACCACGGCCACTTTCAGCACGTCCTGCGAAACGTCGGAGCGAAGGTTGCCATTGTGGCTGCAGAGAATCGCGCTGATGCGGTTCGTGATCAGCTGGCCCTGCAAGGCTTCTATCACTTTTATCCGCATCGTCGGTTCGCTGCAGGGAACCGAAAAATCGGCGGGTATTTTCGGGGAACATTGAAAACGGTTGATGGGAACGATGGGTACGGAAGGAATGAGCGTTTCCCCTCCCCGCGCCACCAGCGTACCGTCGATGTACGTCTCCAGCACGTTGAAGTCCTGCAAATCATCCACGACGATAAAGTCCGCCGGGTCGTTTACCCGCAGCAGGCCCACGGGCATGCGGTAATGCCGCACCGGGTTCACGCAGGCCGCCTGTAAAATGTCGTAAAGGTCGTAACCCTTTGCCAGCGCGCGTTTCACCAGTACATTGATGTGGCCTTCCTCCAGGTTGTCAGGGTGTTTGTCGTCGCTGCAAAACATCACCATCTGCGGGTGCGAGCCGATCAGGGGGCACAACGCCTCAAAGTTCCGCGCGGCGCTGCCTTCCCTGATAAGGATGTGCATGCCGTACTGCAGCTTGTCCAGCGCTTCTTCCAGCGTAAAACATTCGTGATCGGTGCTGATGCCGGCCGCGATATATTGCCCGGCTTCTTTTCCGCGAAGGCCCGGCGCATGGCCGTCCACGGGTTTGCCGTGCCGTTTTGCCGCGGCTATTTTCGCCATCACTTCAGCATCGTTATGCAATACGCCGGGATAGTTCATCATTTCGGAGAGGTAATACACGTCCGGCCGCTGCAGCAGCCGTTCCACGGCGGCGTCGTCGATGGCGGCGCCGGCGGTTTCGAAGACGGTGGCGGGCACGCAGGAAGGCGCGCCGAAACAGAATTTGAAAGGCACCTGCCGCCCGTTGTCCAGCATGAACTCCACGCCTTCCACACCGCATACGTTGGCGATCTCGTGAGGATCTGACACGGTGCCGGTGGTGCCGTGCACCACGGCCATGCGCGCAAATTCGGAAGGGACCAGCATGGCGCTTTCCACATGCACATGCGCGTCAATAAAGCCGGGAAGGATAAAGCGCCGCGGCACTTCTCCGGAGGCGGGCCCGATGCTTTGGATAACGCCGTTGCCGATCGTAACCACGGCGGGGTAGGTTCTTCTGCCGGGAATGTCCACCACATGCCCGGCCAGCTGTAAATAATTCATGGGCGTAAAACTCGTGAAAAACCGTTAAAGAAAAGCTAATTCGTTTTGACGATTGCCGTAAAGAAATACATTTGTATCACTCCAAAATTGTTCTTTATGAAAAAAATGCTTCTGTTGGCCCTGGCGGTAACGCTCACCGGCGCGCTCGGCGTACATGCGCAAACTGCGGACGAGATCGTGAGCAAACACGTGGCCGCGATGGGCGGTAAAGCGAAACTGGCTGCAATCAAGGCCGCTACTACCGAAGGAACGATGGATGTGCAGGGCATGTCCTTCCCGTTTAAAACGACGATCATCAACAAACGCGGCATGCGCGTTGAATTCGAGGCCATGGGCACAAAAAATATCCAGGTATTCACCACCACCGGCGGCTGGAACCTGCTGGGCGTGCGGATGCAGACCGAACCGACGGACATAAGCCCCGATGACCTGAAAGAGATCAGCTCCAAGATCGACCTGGAAGGAGAGCTGGTAAACGCAAAGGCAAAAGGGCATACGATAGCGCTGGTCGGAAAAGAAACGGAGAACAACGTGGAGATGTATAAAATAAAGCTGACCCGTAAAGACGGCACCGACGCGGATTATTTCCTCGACGCCAAAAACTATTAATCGTTAAAATGGCGGGCAGCTTTGGCGGCGAAAAGGTAGTGAGCGCATTGTCTGATTTCAGGAAAACGGACGACGGCTATCCTTATGCCTCCGTGCTGCAAACGGAGCCTACCGGCGTAAAAATGACGATCAGCAAAATGACGATCAACCCGCCGGTAGACGAAAAGATATTCGAGAAACCCGCGAAAACCGCGGAGTGATCCAGGCGGCTCAAAAATAACTGAAAGGCTGTTCCATGTGGGGCGGCCTTTCCTGTTTACTGGTATTTTTTAAGCATTTCCGCCGCTTCGTCGCGGATGCGGTCTGCCAGATGCTGCGGCTGCAGCACTTTTACGCGGCCGCCGCTGCTGAGCAGCAGCATCACCAGCTCGTGGTTCACCACGATGTTCAGCCGGATGCGGCATTCGTTCTCATCATCCACCAGTACCTGCTGCGATGCGTGCAGCGGCTGCGTTTTTACATATTTGCCCTGGTGCGGGGTGTAGGAAAGAATGATCTCTTCCGGCTCGCCCTCCGAAACCGTGATGCCGATGGCATGCTGGAAATAGCTGGCGTCGTCGAAATTCTTTTCATCAAAATTTTTGCCGGTAGGCCAGAGCTTCACGATACGGTCGAGCGCAAACGTAAGCAGGGTGCCGCCTTTGGCCTTCTGGCTTTTGCCGATGAGGTAAAAACGGTGGTTGTATTCGCGGAGATGGTATGGTTCCACCCAATGTTCCTTTGGTTCGCTGCGGTCGAAGCTCTGGTACGCGATGCGGATCACTTCGAGGTCCTTGATGGCGTCCACGATCTCGGGGATCAGCTCCGCGCCTTTGTACTGGCTGCCGCGGCTGAATTTGATAAGCCCGCGGTTTTCGAGCTGCTGGCGGTTCATTTTGAGGCTGGCGGCGATTTTGAGGATGGCGTCCTCGAACCGCTGTATCACCGGCAGGCTGCGGAATTGCTCCAGTATGCCGATAGCCACTTCCAGCCCCTGCAGGTCCGCTTCGTCGATGGGGCTGTTGCTGATGGAGAAGTTTTCGTCGGAATAATAGTAGGCGCGTTTGCCGCGGTCGTATATGATCGGCGCGAAATAATTCAGCTCCGCGTCGTTGCGCATGTCTTCGATATCTTTCTGTATGGTGCGCACCGCGATGGATTTGTCCATTTTGTCGGATACGTATGTCACCAGGTCGTTGAGCGAGGGTTTGGGCAGGCGTTTATTGCGGAAGCGCTCGTCCAGCCAGCGGTAGCGGGACAGTGCGTCTTTATTTTTTGGCATTGCTGACGGTTTTTTCCGGCCCTAAAATAAAACAATTTTGCTACGCAAATTCCCTGCGCAAGCCCCTTATACTTTTGTATCGTTATCAATTCAGCAATATGAAAAAGGTATCCGTACAAACGACAGATTACAGGGAAGCAACCGCTATCAAAGTAGGCCAGATCATCCTCGACGATTCGCATTACCTCACATGCTGGGGTTACCTGGAAACGACGGAAGGCTGGCGCAAGTGCGACTTCGTGACCAATTACGATGTGCTGAACACCATGCTGCGCGCAGCGGAAGACAAAAGCGAAGCCGTGCAGATGGCGATCGTGCAGAAGCTGGAAACGATGGAGCAGGTGCCCGAGATGATCGATTTTGAAGCGCAGCTGGGTGAAGCGGTATTGTTCGACAACCTCAGCTTCCAGCTGGCCCGCCCGCAGTTCGCGCCCGGCAGCGAATGGATGGAATATTCCGATAACGGCTGTTATTATATCCGCAAAGCGGAGCCCATTACCCGGGCCGAAGCGAACGCCCGCGGCGTTGCCCAGTGCATGAGCGCGCTGGCCGGCCATTACGCGCTGTACCTGGGTTACCTTGAGCTTGAATTCGACGAAAACACCGCCAGGCGCAAGGCCGAGCTGGAAGACGATATGAAGTACACGCTGTCTTATTACGCATGGCAGCAATCCGCACAAAAAGACTAACGGCAGTTCATCCCTTACCCTTGTTAACCGCGCAGGAACGTCCATTATCCCTTGTTATCCCTTCTGAAAGCGCGTTTGGCCCCGGCACCCCCGGGAAAGAACGCACACATCCGGGCACTTTGTTAACCCCCGCTTCATCCATTGTTGTATGCACAGGGTCCCGG
>CBINIO010000332.1:0-5355 GCA_966250725.1 uncultured Chitinophaga sp. | reverse complement strand
CTTGCGTGGTGACCAGCACGCCCGAGGTGAACGAGCTGAGCGCCATCACGGCGATCAGGCTGAACACAAGCAGCGTGGCGGCTACGTTGGGAAGATAGCTGACGAGCAAACAGAGCGGCGCCAGCGCCGCGGTGGTGGTAAGCATGATCTTGCGCGAGCGCAGCGGCTGGATGCCGTTACGCACCATTTTGTCCGACCAGGCCGAAACGCCGATGCTGCTCAGGTCCGCCACCAGGAAAGGTATCCAGCCTACCATGCCCACCTGCGCCAGCGAAAGACCGGAGCCTTCCTGCAAATAACCGGGCAGCCAGAAAAGACAGAAATACCATACCGGGTCGCTAAGGAAACGGATGAGCAGGATGCCCCAAAGGCTTTTGGTGCGCCACAGCTTCCACCAGCTGAAACCCTCGCTGTCGCCGGGTTCCGCCACTTCCGTCACAACGGAGGGCGGCGGGTCGCGGTAGATCAGCTTCCACAGCACCGCTATCAGCACGCCTGCGGCGCCGCATACGAGGAAGGCCGTTTTCCAGTTGAACGTAAGCGTGAGCCATGCAATGAGCGGCGGCGCGATGATGGCGCCGATGGAGCTGCCCGCCACGCACAGGCTGTTGGCCGTTGCGCGCACGCGCCCGGAAAACCATACGGCCACCGTTTTCAGCTGCGCGGGAAAGTTGGCGGGCTCCGCCACGCCCAGCAGCCCGCGGAAAAAAGCGAACTGCCCGATGCTGCGAGAAATACCGCCGCCGATGCTCGCTACGGACCAGAGCAGGATGCTGTAGAACATCACTTTGCCCGCGCCGAACTTATCCACGAGCCAGCCGGAAATGGGGTACATCACGGCATAGCAGATCGTAAAAACGTTCACGATCAGGGCATAGCCGCTGTCGTCCAGGTCGAATTCCGTTTTCAGCAGCGGTTTCAGGATCGATACCATCTGCCGGTCCACGTAATTAAAAACGATCGCGGTGAAGATGATCGCGACAATGAGCCATCGCCTTTTTTCGTTGAGCCATCCTGCCTTTTTTGGTGCGGCTGTATTCATGCTAGTTCAGTTCAAAAGTGAATTCATCAAATGAGGCCCGCCGCCGAGCGAGATGCTCCGTGCTGGGCGAAGCGGCGAAAAAGGGCGAGAACGTTTTTACTTTCACCGTTTTGCCGTCCGGTAAAAATTCGAGCAGCCGCAGCCAGCCGTCGCCGCCGTTGCCGTAATGCCCGCCGCCCATCGCCTGCGCGTTGAACGTCATCTGGTGAACGGTTTTGCCGGCGTCGTTCTTGTCCGTTCGGAACCCTACGTGCTTGCGCGCGTCGTTCTTTGCGCCGATGTGCCCTGACACGACGATGCGGATATTGCCCGCGGGTTTCACGAGCTCCTCCCAGATGGCCTGCCCGTAATGCGCGTCGTCCAGGTCGTACCGGGCCTTCGCGATGCGTTCGTTCTTGTAATTAAGATAAGCATGCGTGAGCAGCACTACAATATGATCTTTGTATTTTTCCTGCATCACCACGCTTTTTGCCCATCGCAGCACGGTATCGCGCGGGGCGAACTCGATGGTCATGAACAGGTAGGGTTTGCCCTGCGGCGAACGCCATTCAAAACAGGCGTTCTCCAGGCTCAGGCGGCCTTCCGGGTTTTTGGTCACTTCGCGCAGCAACGCCTGGTTAAGATAATTTTTATCCGCTGGAAAATAATCCGGGTACGAGGTGTATTTCGGCCAGTGCGAATAGCTGAAGATGTTGTAATCGTGGTTGCCCGCCGCGGCCACATAAGGCAGCCGCCCGTCCAGCTTGCCGAATGCGCGGGCGATGGCTTCCCATTGCTGCTTTCCGGTCTGGTCCATCTTTTTCCCGTCAGGGTTGATGATGTCGTTATGCTCCACCAGGTCGCCGGTGCAAAGCACCATTTTGATGTGCAGGCGGTCCTGCTCGCCCGTGATCCAGTTCATCATCATATCCAGCAAAGGCTGGTTGCGTTTGAATTTGACATAGTTCTGCGGATCGGGCAGCACCACTACCGACCAGGAATCCGCGCTGGTGAGCGCGGGCCGTATGCTGTCCCTTTCCTGTGCGCCTGCCCTGAAAACCAGCAGCAGCAGGCAACAGAGCGCCCATGCCGTTTTTTTACCAATGTTCATTTTGATCCAGTTTTTTATTCGTCAGTGTCTCGATGAGTGGGATGGGCCAGAGATAATCGCGGTTGGGGTCGAACACCATGTTCTCGATCACGCGCATCTCGCCGGCATTCGGCACATCGGAATAATCGGGAATGGTGTTTTCGTCCAGCGTGGGAGCCTTGCTCAGCCAGGCGGTGCGGATGCGGCCGTAACGTGGGCCGGTCATCACTTTTTCGGCGATGCGCCAGCGGCGGATGTCGGAGAGGCGAAGCCCTTCGTTCGCCAGCTCCACTTTACGCTCGCGGCGCACCAGCGAACGGAGGTATTCCTGCGAGCTGCCGCGCGGCACGGCGGGCATGCCCGCGCGGAGGCGCACGGAATCCAGCGCGAGGTACACGGACTCGTCGATCTTGTTCGCCTCGATCCTTGCCTCGGCGTAAGTAAGCAGCACCTCGGCGTAACGGATCAGCACGATGTCGCCCTCGCAGTTCTGGTCGTCCGGCATGTCCTTGATGTCCGTCCATTTGCGCCAGAGATAGCCGGTAAAGGTGGCGTAAGTATTGGTGGCGTCCGTATTGCGGATGCGGATGGCGGGCGTCACGTTGTAGTTCCACACATGCGTGCTGTCAGGGTGCGTTTCGAATTGAAAACCGTAGTAGATGCTGCCCGGCACGGCGATGCTCATAGCCAGGCGCGGGTCCCTGTTGTTGAAAGGGTGCTGCGGGTCGAAACGCGGCGATTTATCGATCGTTAGCCCGTCGGTGCATTCGTAAGAATCGAGCATCTGCTGGGTGGGCACTTCGTTGGAAACGCCGCCGGCAAGGCGGGAGGAAAGAAAGTTGGAATTGGTATGCGTGAGCGTACCTTTTAAATATTGCAGGGAAAAGATATGCTCCTTGCAATATTCGCCGGTGTAGTTGAAAAGGTCTCCGTAGTTTTCATACAGCCCGTATTTGCCGATGCTCCTGGCTGCGTTGGCGGCTTCTGCGGCAATGTCCCATTTTTCGTTGTACAGGGCCACGCGTGCTTTTAAGGCGTACGCGGCGGCCTGCGTGGCGCGGCCGGTGATGTTGCCGGTGTTGAAGGGCGGAAGGTCGGGCGCGGCTTCGTCCAGCTCGTTCAGCACCCATTCCACGATCTCGGCTTTGGATGTTTTCGCCATCTGCGCTTCGTCCACGGTCAGCATTTTGGTCACCAGCGGCACGCCGCCAAACAGCTCGGTGAGCATGGCGTAGCTGAAGGCCCTTACAAAACGGGCTTCGGCGATCACCTGCCGGTAATATTTATCGTCGATGTTGCCTTTTGCATGTTCGATATTGTCCAGCAAAAAGTTCGTGCGGCCGATGGCTTTGTAAAAACCCGTCCATGCGTTTTGCGAAGATTCGTTCGTGCTGGTGGCCGTGCCGTTGCCCAGCTCCTGCGAAGGATGCGAGCTGCGGTTCCAGCTTACGTCCGTGGTATTGTCCATCATCACGGGCCAGGGGCGGCTGGATTTTAATTCCCAGGTAAGCGATTTGTAACAGCCGAGCACGCCCAGCTCCACTTCGGTGGCGTCGTTGTAGAAGGAAGCGGAGGACGGGCTGTCCAGCGGCAGCTTGTCCAGTTGTTTGTTGCAGCCCGTCGCCAGGAAAACGAGGCAGCCGGCCGCTATAACAGGTATGTTGAGTTTCATGGTCTTTCGGTTTTAGGTTTAGAACTTGACATCGATGCCAACGGTGTACACTTTCACCTGCGGGTAACGGTTGCCCGTGCCTACAGGCGCTTCCACATCATAGCCATCCCAGAAGTTGTCCCAGGTGAGGATGTTCTGACCGGCCACGTATACGCGGGCGGATTTGATCTTCAGCCTGCCGGTAACGCTTTCGGGCAGCGCGTAGGCCAGCTGCAGGTTCTTCAGGCGCAGGTACGCCGCGCTTTTCATCCAGAAGCTGGACGGCTGGTAGTTGTTGCCGTTGTCGCCATAGGTGAGGCGCGGGAACCTCGCGTCAGGATTGTCTTCCCGCCAGTAATCCTTATGCTGTTCGTGCGCGGTGCCGCCTGAATAAAAAGGCTGCACGCTGTAGGAATAAAGATAGCCGTCCGCCTTGCCCACGCCCTGCAGGAAAGCGTTGAGCGAAAAGCTGCGGAACGATGCGTTCAGGTTGAAGCTGTAAGTATACCGCGGGATGGTGCTGCCGATCACTTTGTAATCTTCGTTCGTGATGGCGTCGTCCTTGTTCTGGTTCACATAGCGTACATCGCCCGGCGCAAGGATGCCGATCTGTTTGGCATGCGCGTCTATCTCCGGCTGCGACTGGAAATACCCGTCCGCTTCCAGCGCGTAGATGGAATTGATGGAATACCCTTCGCGGCTGATCAGCAGGTCCGTGCTGTTGATGCCGCGCAGGTCCAGCACTTCGTTGTGCACGTCCGCGATATTGGCCGTGATGCCGTAGTCGAAATCGCCGATGTTGTTGGAATAGTTCACGCCCAGCTCCCAGCCCTGGTTCAGCACTTTGCCCGCGTTCTGGTAGGGCGCGTTAAGACCGATGCTCAGCGGGATGTTGAGCTTGAGCAGGATGTCGCTGGTGATCTTGCGGTACCAGTCCGCGGTAACCGTAAGGTGGCGGAACAGCGCGACGTCCACGCCGAAGTTGGTCATGGTGGTGGTTTCCCAGGTGATCTCTTCGTTGCCCATATCGTTGAGCGCCGCGATGGACACTACTTCTCCGCCCATGGAATACGCGCCCATGGCGAGGTTGGAGGCGAAGGGATAGGTGCCGATATTCTGGTTGCCGAGCTTGCCCCATGAGCCGCGGAGCTTCAGGTCGTTCACGACGGGTTTGATGAATTGCAGGAAGTTTTCTTCCGAAAGCCGCCAGCCTGCCGAGAAGGACGGGAAGAAACCATAGCGGCGGCTGCGCAGGAAACGGGAGGAGCCGTCGTACCGTGCGTTGGCCTCGAAGAGGTAACGCGAGCGGTAGCTGTAATTAAAACGCCCGAAGAACGATTGCAGCGCCCATTCCGACGCATCGCCGGTGGTTTGCATGTTCTCGCGCGAACCGGCGTCCTGCACGGGATACTGCGGGAACAGGTAGTTGTCGCGGAACGCGCTGAAGCCGGAACCGGCGTAAGTTTCGCGGGAAGCGCCGGCCATGAGTTTTGTTTCATGCTGACCGAATACTTTATGGGCGGTGAGGTTCGCTCGGTAGTTGCCGTAAAAGCCGCGGTTGAGCGTCACACCGACGCGCGCCGGACGATATGT
>CBINIO010000331.1:0-5357 GCA_966250725.1 uncultured Chitinophaga sp. | reverse complement strand
AATTTTAAGCCATGAGAAAAATTCAACTTTTCTGCATACTGGCCTGCTGGATGGCCGCAACATCCTGCCTTGGCGAGCTGGACATCAAGCCCACCGATATCAAAGACCAGGAAGTGGCCTTCGAGTCCGTGAGCGACGTAAACACCGGCGTGCTGGGCGTTTACGCGGGCCTCGGCACTTCCACGATCAGCGTCAGCTCATTGCTGTCCGATGAAAATATGCTGCCGGTTGAAAACAGCAGCGGCAGGGGCATACAGGCTTTCAGCTGGAAGCAGGACCCTGTGAATCCCGATGTGATCGTTGCCTGGCAAAGTTTTTACCAGGTGCTCGACCGCGCGAACCGCATTCTTGACGTGATAGACGAGGTGCCTTACGCGATACCCGAAGAAAGCTGGCGCGACCAGCTGAAAGGCGAATTGCTGGCGCTGCGCGCGTTCTGCCATTTTGAGCTGCTGCGTCATTACGCCGTAGATTACGATCCTGCTTCCGGCGGCATCGCCGTGATGACCTCTTCGTATATCGGCAAACCCGCGCGGAACACGGTGGCGGAAGTGAATGCGCAGATCAATACGGACCTTGCCGCGGCGCGCGACCTCATCCCCGCTTCGTTCAACGATCCCGACCGCGTAACGCGTCTCGCCGTGATCGCCATGCAGGCGCGGGCCGCGCTGTACCAGCAAAACTGGGACGCCGCCATCTCGGCCGCCAGCGATGTGATCGGCGCCATGCCGCTCGCGAACGCCGCCCAATTCCCGGACATCTGGACGGACAAAACCACCGCCGGCGTGATCTGGAAACTGAAACGCGAAGCGCAGGACGCGCGGTTCGGCGAGTTTTACCGCGACGGCGCGGGCAGGGTTACCTTTGCGCCTTCCTTCAAGCTGATATCCGCTTTTGACGCGGCGAACGACGTGCGTTTCAGCGCGTACATCCAGGACCTGGCGCCCGCCGCGCCCGAGCGCAGATGGGTGGTGAGCAAGTACGCCGGCGGCCAGCCTTCGCTGGCGAACCTGGCGGACATCAAGCTGTTCCGCGTAGCGGAAATGTACCTCGTGCGCGCAGAAGCATATGCGATGAGCGATGAGCTGGACAAAGGGACGGACGATCTGAACGATCTCCGCGCCGCGCGCATCGCCGGTTATACCGATGTAACGTTCGCGAATACGGCTGCGCTGAATGATGCGGTGCAGGAAGAACGGTTCAGGGAACTGGCTTTCGAAGGCCACCGCTACTACGATCTGCGGAGAAGAAAAGCGGACATCGTTCGTTTCCCGGAAGACGTGATACAGGTGCCGGGCCAGCCTACCACGCTTACGCCCGCCGACAGGGCTTATTACCTGCCCATCCCGTTAAGCGAAACGCTCGCGAACGAGTTTATGGCGCAGCATCCGAAATATCAGCAGTAAGTGCCGGATTTTGACAATAACTATCTGCGTTTACCCGTTACCGTTATAATGTATTCAACGCATAAAAAAAGCACGCCACGCGGCGTGCTTTTTCAATATTTGTAAGATCATTTACTGCAATACCTCGCTCAGCTTCTGCTCCAGGCCCTGACCGCGGAGATTGGCCGCCACGATCTTGCCCTGCGGGTCCACGAGAATGTTCGTGGGGATGCCGGTAATGCCGTACAGGGGCACCACGGAGGAATCCCAGAACTTCAGGTCGCTGACGTGCGACCAGGCGAGGCCGTCGTCCGCAATGGCTTTCAGCCACGCGTCTTTTGTTTTGTCGAGCGAAACGCCCAGCACGGTGAAATTTTTGTTTTTGTATTTGAGATAGGCCTGCACCACGTTCGGGTTTTCCTGGCGGCAGGGGCCGCACCAGCTGGCCCAGAAATCCACCAGCACGTATTTGCCTTTGAAGGAGCTGAGGCTTATCTGTTTCCCGGAAGGGTCGGGCAGGGTGAAGTCCGGCGCCTGCTGGCCGATCATGGCTGAAGGGCCGCTGCTGGCTTCGGTTTTGGCGTCCTTTTCCACGCTGGCGATGTTCGCCATCAGCTCTTTCACCATCGCGTTGTCCGGGAATTTTTTTGCGAGCGTTTCAAATTCTTTTTTGTGTGAAAGCAGGTCTTCCGCATCCTCGAAACCAACCAGCTGCAAAGCGAATGCGGCCGGAACGGGATGTTTGGATTGCTGCGATGCGTTTAGGAAATGTTTGTTGAAGTTCTGCGCTTCCTGCTCGAATTTCTGCATGCGCACCTGCAATACGCTGTCCGGCGTTTTGGCCATGCGCAGGCTGTCCATCGCCTGCATCTCTTTGCTGAGCACCTGCGATTTGTCGCTGTAATAGCGGAGCAGCTCCTGTATTTCTTCGGTGGCTTCGGAGCCTTTCACCTGGATGTTCTCCAGCTCGTTGTAATCGCCTTTGATGCTCATGTCTCCCGCGTCGAGCGCGAGCAGGATGTATTTGCCGTTCTCAAAACGGATGCGGTACAAGCCCTGGTCGGTCACCATCCCGTCCAGCTCCAGCTTGCCGGAAGCGTCTTTTACGGCGGTGGTGTCCACTATCTTGGTAGTTTGTCCAACGATTTCTTCGAGATACACTTTTTCGAGCGGGGCGTTGGCAAGCTGCAGATCGATCGTAAATCCTCCTTTTTCCGGGTGACTGTTGCAGGCTGCCAGCAAGGCCGCCGCAGGCAACCATATGGCTAATTTTTTCATGGGCTTTTCTTTAAATCTGATATTCATTTCAAAAATAGGGTTAATTCGCGGGACGCGTATCCCGGTTCTGTTAAAATTATGTAGCCGGTGAACGCATGTTAGCGCGCTTCCCGGCCAAAACGGGATGCAAACTATAACAAGCCACGGCAGCCGGTTGGCAGTAACGGCAGTCCGTTCACGTTTTTTTGGATGAGCGGCTTGTTAATCGTTTAACCGCTTCATTAACAATTCGTTGGTGAGTTTCGGGTCCGCCTTTCCCCCGCTGAGCTTCATCACTTCGCCCACGAAAAGCCCGATCAGGCCTTTTTTGCCGGATTTGAACTCCGCTACTTTCGCGGGATATTTTGCCAGTACTTCTTCGATTACCGGCAGAATGCTGCCCGCATCCGTGTTCTGGATGAGGTTGAGCGCGGTGGCGATGGCCAGCGGCGTTTTGCCCGGTTCCGCGATCATGACGGGTAAGATGCGGCTCGATGCGATGGAGAAATTCACTTTCCCCTCCGCGATAATACCGATGAGTTCCGCCAGGGCGGCGGGTTTGACGGGGAACGCCGCAATGTCCGCGTTGTTCTCGTTCAGCCAGGACTTCACCGGCCCGAGCATCCAGTTGGCGGCGGCTTGCAGGTGCGGCGTGGCGGCGGCGAGCGCTTCGAAATATTCGGCGGTAGGTTTATCGTCCGCGATCACGCGGGCGTCGTATTCGCGAAGACCCAGCTGACCGGTGTAGCGGGTCACTTTTTCTTCGGGAAGCTCCGGCAGCGCGGCTTTGATGCCGTCGAGATAATCGTCCGTAAGGTGAAAAGGCGCGAGGTCGGGCTCGGGGAAATAACGGTAATCGTTCGCTTCTTCCTTGGAGCGCAGCGGGAACGAGCTGCCGTTCGACGCGTCGAAGCTGCGCGTTTCCTGCACGATCTGCCCGCCCTGTTCGGTCAGTTCTATCTGTCTTTTGATCTCGTTCTCGATGGCGCGTTTTACGTTGCGGATGGAGTTCATGTTTTTTACTTCCACCTTGGTGCCCAACGTGGTGGCGCCTTTGGGCCGGATGGAAATATTGGCGTCGCAGCGCATGGAGCCTTCTTCCATATTGCCGTCGCACACGTCCAGCCAGCGCACGAGGCGGCGCAGCTCGGTGAGATAGGCGTACGCTTCGTCCGCGTTCCGGATGTCGGGCTCCGTTACGATCTCCACGAGGGGAACGCCGGCGCGGTTGTAATCCACCATCGTGTTTTGCGGGTCCTGGTCGTGCATGCTTTTGCCCGCGTCTTCTTCCAGGTGGATGCGGTTGAGCTGCACGTTGCGGGCCGTTCCGTCCACGAAAATGGGCACGTGCCCGCCCACGCAGATGGGTGCCGTATGCTGGCTGATCTGGTACCCTTTCGGCAGATCGGGATAGAAATAGTTCTTACGGGCGAAAAAATTCTCTTTCTCGATCTCGCAATGGCAGGCGTAACCCAGCCTAATGGCGAGCTCTACCGCCTTGCCGTTGAGGAAGGGCAGCGTGCCGGGATGGCCCAGCGTGACCGGGCTGATATGGGTGTTGGGCAAACCGCCAAAAGCCGCGCTGTCGCTGCTGAACAGCTTGCTTTCGGTTTGCAGCTGGGCATGCACTTCAAGGCCAATTACCGCTTCATACTTGTTATAATCGATGCTTGCGCTCATATTGATTTTCTTCCTGCTGATTCGCACAAAGATATTCAAACTGCAAAAAAGCAGGGAATTTTCACGAAATTGTACGTCAAGCAATACGTACATGACCATCCACGAAATTTACGAGGCCCAGCGCAGCTACTTCGCTTCGGGCGCCACACGGCCGCTTGCGTTCAGGAAAACCCGGCTGAAAGCCCTCCGGAAAGCGATAAAACGGCACGAAGCGGATATACTGGCTGCTTTGCATGCTGACATGCATAAAGCGCCCGTGGAGGCCTATGGCAGCGAAATAGGGCTGCTGTACGATGAAATAGACCACGTGCTGACCAATCTCCGTCATTGGATGCGCCCGGTGCCGGTGAGCTCGCCGCTGATGCACTACCCTTCCGGCAGCGTCATTTACCGCGAGCCAAAGGGGCTCACGCTGCTGATCGGCCCCTGGAACTATCCTTTTCAATTGCTGATCAACCCGCTGATAGGGGCCATCGCCGCGGGCAACTGCGCGATGCTCAAACCTTCCGAAATGGCGCCCGCCACGGAAGCCGTGATAAAAAAAGTGATCGCCGATGTGTTCGAGCCGGAATTTGTGGCGGTGGTTACGGGCGAGGGGCATGTGGTGATCCCGGAGCTGATGCGGCACCGTTTCGATCATATCTTTTTTACCGGCAGCATTCCCGTCGGCAAAAAAATACTGGAAATGGCCGCGCCGCATCTCAGCCCGGTAACGCTGGAGCTGGGAGGCAAAAGCCCCTGCATCGTCACCGAAGGCGCCGATCTGAAAACGGCCGCCAGGCGGATCATCTGGGGCAAATGCTGGAACGCCGGGCAAACCTGTATTGCACCGGATTATGTGCTGGTGCAGGAAAAAGCGGCGCCAAAGCTGCTGGAACATATGAGATCGGCCATCCACCGCTTCTTTGGCGGTAACCCCGCCGAAAGCCCGGACTACGCGCGGCTGATCAATGAAAAACGTTTCGACACGGTGGCGGCTTACCTGCAGCAGGGAAAAATATACGCGGGCGGGCAAACCGACCGTGCGGACAAATA
>CBINIO010000330.1:0-5361 GCA_966250725.1 uncultured Chitinophaga sp. | reverse complement strand
TCGAACGCGGTGTAACGCAGGCCGTTCATGGTGTACACGGCCGCCGTTGAAGGGTTCTGGCGCATGAGCACCATTTCAAAATCCTTCCGCAGGGTTTTTACGACCGCTTTTTTGTCCATTTTCGGCAGCATGTAATGTTTGGTAAAACTGCCGTCCTTCGCAAATTCGAAATCAAAGAATTTCATGCCCATTTCGCTCATGAACACCACGCGCATGCTGCCGTCTTCCATCGGTTTGAAATACAGCAGGCCGGAAAGATGATGCTGCAATACGTCCACCTGTGTGGCGTACAGCACAGGCTGCGTTATTTTCGGACGGAAACGTTCCATGCAGGCGGCCGCATCACCGTCTGTCCGCTGCAGCCCGCGGTAGGCGGAAGAGCAGGAGGCCAGCATCAGCAGCATCAGGCTATTTAAGAGCAAATATCTCATCGGCGATGGGCACGTTGGTTTCTTTCTGTTTAAAACTGATCACGGTATCGTCGCCGGAGCGTTCGTGCATGGTGATCCGCTGGACGGACAGATCTTTTTTATCCACCAGCAGGTCGATGGAGGCGAAAAAGTCCTTCATGCCCTTGCTCACCGGCGTCAGCTGCAACAGGTAATACTGCGCGTTCTCCGACACCTTGCTGGAAAAGTCCGTGTTGCCGAGTACGTTGCCCTGCACGCAATCCGCCGTGATCTTGCTGATCTGCTCGAACAGCTTGTTGCCCCCGGTGGAAATATTTTTATCCGTGCGCGCGTCCTTGATGCGGAAATTTTTGCCGTTGATCACCATCAGGTAATACGAAGGGCTGCTGTATTCCATGCGCACTTTGTTCTCTTTTTTGAACCAGAACTTGCCCTTGCTCACGATCTTGTCTTCCAGCATGCTGAGATGTTTCTCCTGCACAAAATCGCTCTTGATGGTATTCGTTTGCTGTGCGGCTTTTGCAAACTGCCGTTTGAACCCCGCGAGATCGCCCACGGGCTTAAAACCCGTTTGGGCCGAAGCGTTCAGGGCCAGCAGGCAGCAGCACCATAAAATCCATTTACGCATAAGCCGGTATGTTTAAAAGTTCATCGATCCGTTTGATGGCGAAACCTTCGCGCTGCAGCTTTTTGATCAGCGCGGGCAGAATGTTCACCGTAGCCGCGCAGGTATCGTGGAACAGGAAAATGTCTCCCGCTTTGATGTTTTTTGTAACGCGCCCGAACAGCTCGTCCTCGTCTTTGATCACGGTGTCCAGCGAGCGGATGCTCCAGCCCACTGAAATATAGTTCCTGCTTTCCACCGCATCCGCCAGCATCGGGTTGGTAACGCCGTACGGCGGGCGGAACAGGCGCGGTTTGAGACCGGTGGCGGCGGTGATCGCCTCGTCGGCTTTTTTCAGGTCCTGCTTCATTTTGAAGCGGGGGTAAAGATCAAAAAGCGCGTGGTGCGAATAGCTGTGATTGCCGACCAGGTGGCCTTCTTCGTGGATGCGGCGCAGCAGCGCGGGATTTTCTTCCGCGCGGTGGCCGATGCAAAAGAACGCGGCGGGCACCTGGTGCTTTTTCAGCACGTCGAGTATCTTAGGGGTGTACAGCTCAACAGGCCCGTCGTCAAACGAAAGCGCCACGGCCTTTTCGCCCGTTTTCGCCTTGCACAGTGTTTTGATGAAATAATTGGAATCCACGCGGGCGGCGCCCCAGGCAGCAAAGGCCGCGCTGATGAAAACCGGCAGCACCACCGGCCAGAAAGGAAAACCTTCCAGCTTCCAGTGCAGGAAATATAACAGCCCGAATAAGAACAGGCAAATATAGATCACCCAGGCCCTCATGACGCGCTTAATAAAATGAGTGAATGATGTTTGCCGTTCGCATGGTTCCAGATCAGCACCGACTTTGGCGAAGCTGGCGCCGCGCCGCTGAACATCGCGGGGGGCGGGACTTTCCCTTCTTTCAATATGCCCGTCGCCATCCACATGGCGAATGCGGCGGCGGTAGGAAATTCCCCGCACAAATGTTTGAACGCGGCAACCGGTACGCCCGCAAAAAGTTTTGCTTCCCCGGCTGCATAGTACGCATCGTTCCTCACATCGCCGTTGCGGCCGGTCAGCAGCAGGTCCGGCTTGCCATATTTTTCAAGGAACTGCGCGATGCGCGCGAAAGTTTCTTCTTCGGATGCGGGGTTATAGATCATTTCGACCGCCGTCAACGCAGCGATGGTATGCCCGTTCTTCTCCGTGCCCAGCACAAAAAACGCCGCGCCCTCTCCCGCTACCGTGCCGTGCGTGCCGGACCGCAGCAGGTTTTGCGTGGACGCATTTTTATACAACCTGAACCGTGAAAGGATGCTGTGGGAATATTCGGTGATCTCGTCCAGCGCGCCGGCGAGTATCTTTTTGGATGGGTCTTCTGCGAGCAAAAGCAAACTGTCCTGCAAAGCATTTTCCAGCGAAAAGGCGCCATGCACGAAAGTGTTGTTGTAAGCATGACAGCCCAGCATCAGCGCGATCTGCCCGCTCACGGTGTTGTGCGTGCTCTGGATGAACGCCGTGGGCGTAAGCATATCTTCGTGCTGCGTCACCAGCTTGTTGAGGAACACGCCGGTGTCCGCCAGGCAGCCGTAAGCCGTGCCCGTCACGATGGCGTCGGGCATGCTGACGCCCGCCTGCTGTAAGCTGATATGCGAAGCCGCCACGCCCATTTTGATTACGCGGCCCATCCGGCGGATCTGTTTGATATCGATCCATTGTTTGTAATCCGGGTCGGCCACGGGCAAACGGCTTCCCCCGTGCTCCCGGACAGTTCCGGAGAACAGGGCGTGATCCTGTGCGGACACGCAGCCGGCGCCTTGTATGTATGCTTGCATTGGGTTCATTCCTTTGAAAATACCAGGCTCGAACAATTGCCGCCGAAGCCGAAAGAGTTGGACATTACATGCCGCAGCGCATTGCCTTTTGAAAAACGCGTGACGGGGCTGAACGGCAGCTCTTTCATTTGCGTTGTAAAGTTCGCGTTCGGGTAAATGATGCCTTCGCGGAGCGCCCAGGCGGAAAATACCGCCTCGATGCCGCCGCTCGCGCCGAGCGTATGCCCGGTAAAGCTCTTGGTGGAGCTGACAGGCGGGTATGCTGGCGCAAAAAGCCTTTCCACCGCCAGCCCTTCCGAGCTGTCGTTGTTCTGCGTGCCGGTGCCGTGCAGGTTGATGTAATCTATCTCCGAAGCGGCGATCCCGCTCATTTTCAGCGCGCCTTCCATCGCCATAAAATTGCCGGCGCCGTCCGGCGAAGAAGCGGTTTGATGGTACGCGTCGTTCGCGTTCGCAAAGCCGCTGAGCCGGCACCAGGGTTTGATCTTTTTTGCAACCGCATCGCTTACCAGCACCACGTAACCCGCGCCCTCCCCGAGGTTGAGCCCGGTGCGCGTATCGTCAAAAGGACGGCAGGGCTGCTGGTCGAGGATCATGAGCGTGTTGAAGCCGTTGAGCGTAAAGCGCGTGAGGGAATCCGTTCCCCCGGCGATCACCACGTCGAGCATGCCGGCGCGTATCATGCGCGCGCCGTACATGAGCGCGTTGGCGCCAGACGAGCAGGCGGTGCTGATCGTGGACACATGATGCCGGATGCCCAAAGCGTCCGCCACCAGCTCCGTTACCGCGCCGCATTCGTGGTGCGCCACTTCGCGCAGCCTGCCTTTGGACGCATCGTCCAGGAAGGCTTTCATAAAATCTTCGGTCTTGTCCATGCCGCCAACGGTATTGGCGGACACAAAACCCGTGCGGTACTGCGCTATATCGCCCAGCCCGGCGCGCTGCCAGGCTTCTTTCGCGGCGATCATGCTCAGCAGGGCCGTTCTGCTCCAATGTTCGGGCATGCCCGCTTTCCGCGCCAGCTCCGCATTGTCCGCCTTTACTTCCGCTACGGGGAAAGTGCCGGCGTGTACGGACCGCAGGTGCCGCATGGCGCCCATTCCCGGCTGCATTGTTTCAAATGCCGCCATGCACCGGTCAAGATCATGACCGATGCCGGAAATTACGCCGCCGCCCGCTATCCATACATGGCCGTTCATGCGGTCCTGTTTTGCTGCGCGGTAATATATTCAGCCATCGTGCGAACGGAATAAAAAATTTCCGGCCCTTCCTCCGGCTTCGCGATACGGATGTTGTGATGCTGCTGCAGCAGCACGATCAGCTCCAACGCATCGATGGAATCAAGCCCCAGCCCTTCTTTGAACAAAGGCTGATCGTTCCCGATGTCTTCCGGTTTTACTTCCTGCAAATTCAATTGCTGAATGATCTGGACCTTCAGATCTGCCATCAACTTTTCCATATATGTTATCTGTACAATTTTTCTATTGCTTCCGCGGTGAACGGCAAAGCCATTCCCCGGGAGTTCTTTTCCACCAATACCAGCGCCGCTTCGTAAGCCGTATGGTACTGTTCCACCCAGCCGCAAACGCAGGCTTTTATCGCGTCCGCGTCCAGCAGCGGCCGCACGTACCCTGTCATAAATTCGATATCAAAGCGGTCGTTTATAAAGAACGCGTTCTCGCCCTTGAACTTGTGCCGTATGCTGATCTCCCCGATCACGATGTTTGGGAGCGTGTATACGAACAGGGCCGGGCTGGCGATGTCGCTTACCGTTTCGTAATACCGTTCGTCCGTATCGAGGCTGCTGCTGGCGTTCGCCAGTATCACGCCGGTTTCGCCGGGCGCGTACATGTCCATCGGCACGTCCTGCAGCAGTATTTCCGCGGCCGTCCAGCCCAGCTTGCTGAGCAGGTCCATTTTGTGGAACTTCGGGTATTGGCCGCTGTAGCGGTCGTACAGGCTGCGCAGGAATTCCGGCAGCGCGGCATTTTCCTGCGCGAAAACCTTTTCGCCGTTCCTGCTCACCGTGTTGTGGCGGATCACGCAGGCCGAGGTGATATATGCTTCCTTACTCAACGGCAGGTTTTATTTTTTCGGTCACTTCTATCAGGCGCGCCAGTCTTTTCAGCGCCTCGTCGTGGTTGCTCACGTACGGGTTGCTTTGGTCCCACACATAACCGGCCAGCACGGAGCAGATCTGCCGTTTTACTTCCGGGTTGGGATTTTTGCTGAAAAAGATCGTGTCCAGCGTGCCTTCGTACCAGGCCATCACGTAGGAGCGGAACACGTTCACGCCCTGCATGGTGGGTTCCATGTATTCTTTTTCCCAATCCACCGCTTCGCCTTTCAGCTTCCGGATCACCAGCTTTGCGGCCGTTTGCGCGGAAACCGTAGCCAAAGTTACGCCGGATGAAAAGATCGGGTCGAGAAATTCCGTCACGTTGCCGGTGAGCACAAATCCCTCGCCATAAAATTTTTCGGTGGTGGCGCTCCATGCTTCCAGCTTGCGCGGCTGGAACACGAGCG
>CBINIO010000329.1:0-5364 GCA_966250725.1 uncultured Chitinophaga sp. | reverse complement strand
AACGGCGTTGTCAAGGGTTTGGAGGTCTACTTTGCTCACGATGTCGAAAGACGGCATAATTGGGCTTTTAAAGGGTGAATAACGAGGGGCAAATATAAGAAAAAACCGCTACCGGAAGGGCAGCGGCCTTAAATAGAATGGCGGAGTAAATGGTTACATGGACGGAAAAGAGCCTTCCAGCCTACTGGTTGTCTTTGGACTGGATGTTCAGGCTGTTTTTGTTCCCACGTATAGTAACGTTATCGTTCTTCAGAAATTGTTCGTATTTCTTTAATACGTCGTCCGGCTGTTTTTGGCCGTTGATAAAAAGCGCGCCTTCCTTTTTCTCGATCCTGTAATCGCTGTCGCGGTCTATCAGCTTGTCGGCCTCCATGCCGTCAAGCAGCCGGCGGTATTTTTTTTGATCGGCCTCGGCCTTTGCGCGGTGCTCTTCGGCCTGCTTCATCGCTTTTTCGCGAAGCGCGGCCGCTTTCGCCATATGCTCTTCCCGCAGCTGCTGCACGCGTTCCTCGTTTACCTGCAGGGCGCGTGCGCGTGCGGCGTGCTCTTCCTGCATCCTTTTCATCCTTTCCGCGTTCCGCTGCTGCCGTGCGCTCGCCAGCGCCATGTTGCGGGCCTGGAGCTCTTTTATCCGGGCTATGTTCTCTTCCTGCATCCTGCGGGCACGTGCAACATTTTCTTCCTGCAGGGCGCGCGTGCGGGCCAGGTTCTTTTCATGCGCCACACGGCTGCGGTCAAGGTTCCTCGCATGCATCTCACTCGCACGGGCCCTTAATTCTTCCATCTGCCGGCGGATGCTCGTGTCGCGGAACTTGTCGAAATTATTGTTGTAGTTGAACTGGAAACTGCTGTCGAATTTCACGTCTTTCATCGCTTTCCGCATGTCGTTCTCGATCTTTTTCCAGTCGATTTTGTCAAAGGACGCCTTGATGTCTTTGCTCATCTTGTCCCAGTCCTGGGCTTCCATTTTGTCCTGTATCTGCTGGCTGATCTTGTCCCAGTTTATCGCTTTCATCTGTTGTGCGATGTCGGCGTTCATCTTGTTCCAGTCGATATTTTTCATGCTTTCGGTGACCTGTTTGTTGATCTTGTCCCAATCCATGTTTTTCATGCCGGCCTGGATCTGCGCGTTCATTTGGCTCCAGTCGATCTTGTCGATGGCGGCCTGCGCGTTTTTCATCGCTTTATTGATCTCGTCCTGGTCGGGATAATGGTACTGGAAGCGGGATTGCGCCTGCTGCATCCGGTAGAACTTTTCCTCCATGCGCTTGCGGTCCGCCGCGGGCATTTCGTCGATGCTGCTGTATTCTTTTTTATTGCCTTTGTCGTCGACGATGATGATCTTTTGACCGGGGGCCAGCGTGTCCGAATAAAAGAAGCTGTTGTAGCTTACCCAGTTCGGCGGGCCGGGCGGTACGGGCGGTGTAGGAGGAAGCGGCGCGGTGGAAGACGGCGCTGCCGGCGGCATTGGCGGCATGGGCGCCGCAGGTGCAGGCAATGGTTGAGGAGCGGCGAAAGGAGCGGGGGCGGGCGGAAGGGCCGGTGCGGCTGCTACTGCCGGTGAAGGAGGTGCGGGCGGTTCCGCGGGCGCTGCCACCGGCGGCATGGGCGCTATGGGCGCTTTCGGTGGAATCGTATCCGTTACCGCGGTGCGCGTTTTCTCTTTTTTCCCGTTCTTCCCGCCCGGGTTCAGCCAGGCGATGGACACAAGGCCGGTCACAATGATGAGCAATGCAAGGAACCGCTGGCTATAATTGAGATGTTTCGTTTTCATTTCCATGATGCGTTTAATGCGATGAAGTAAGAAATGTTTATCATGCGCAGCCGCCATGGCCATCGGGTTAGCGGTGATCCGGTACTCCTCGAGCGCCACCAGGGCTTTGGCATAATGCATGGGCTGCACGGTGCCTGCGATCACCAGGTCGTCACAGCAATGTTCCCTTTCCTGGCGGATATTCCGGGATATCCACCATACAAACGGGTTAAAGAACAGGATGGTCTCAACAATGGACTGGAAGATATTCAACAGGTAGTCATTACGTTTGATGTGCGCCAGCTCGTGCAGCAGGATGGCTTCCAGCTGCTCGGGACCCAGGTTGTTCACCATGGCGGCAGGCAGCAGTATCACCGGTTTCAGGAAACCGATCATAACCGGCACCTGCAGGTGCTCTGAAATAAACAGCTGCACTTTTTTCGAAATGCCCAGCCGGTTGCCAAGCGATCTCAGGTGCTGTTCCCAGGCGGCGCCCATCGGCGTTACGCCCAGGCGGCGCACATGGCGCAGCTGCGAAAGGTCCACGCAAAGCTTGATGGTCATCACCGTTACCCCGATCACATATATGCCCACCAGCAGGGGAAAATAACTTTCCATCCCCGGGAACATCATCTGCAGCCCGCTTGCTTCCGAAGGCGCCGTCTGCCGCGCGGCTTGCGCCATTACATCAGGACTGAGGTGCAGCGCCACCAGCCGGCGCGTTTCCTGCGCTTCCCGCACGAGGTTCAGCTGGCGGCAGAACGTTGCCGCGAACCAGCCGGCGATGCCCGCCAGGCTCAGGTAAGACAGGTGGTACTTGATGGCCGCGCTGGCCTGCGGCCACAGCCGCAGCACGATGCGAAGGCATGCGAACACGCAGAAGGCCTGCCAGAAGGAGTGCAGCAGCGTCCAGCCGAATGCGCGGATAAGGTCCTGGGTAAAAGGAAGCAACGAAGTCATGGCAAAATGTTTATTTCTGCTTTTTTTCCATTTCGTTCAGGTATTGCCGGATCATGTCCAGCTCTTCGGGAGACGACCGGTGATGGCCCAGCGCCTGCATCACCAGCTGCGATGCGGAGCCTTTAAAAACGGTGTCGATCATTTTGTTGAGCAATTGCCGCTGCGTCAGCTCACGGTCCACCGCCGCTTCGTAAATATGCGTTTTGGCGCTGGCGTCGCGCGTTAGCAGCCCTTTTTCATGCATGATCTGCATCAGCTTGAGGGTAGTGGTGTAACCCGCTTCCTTCTGCTGCTCCAGTATCTCATGTATCTCCCTTACCGTACTGGCGCCCCTGTCCCAAAGGATGGCCAGTATTTCCAGTTCACTTTCCGTAGGCTTGATGGGCTTGTTCATGATATCGTTTAGTTATAATGACCTGTTTGTACGAATATCTTCGTAAACGAATGTACGATACTTTTCGTAAATACCAAATGCCTGTTGATTTTTTTTTGGATAAATGGCGCCGGCGGAGGAGGAACGGAGAGGGGGCCTGCCGGGCCGGGAGCGGAATAGTTGTTCAGGCAGAGCCTGGCGCCGGAAGCCTGCGTATTTAACAAAGCTGCCCCGCGCGATATCCGGCGGGGCAGCACGTCTGCATGGTTTCCGTTTGCAAGGAGTGTTAAAACCGGCCTGCCTTTATCGTAAAATGCGCCGCCGGGCCGCTCAGCTTTTCGTCCGTAATGCCCGCGGTATTGGAGCCGCTTACGAAGCGGTACGAACCGCCGATGGCGAGGCGCAGGTAAGAAGTGATGTTCATCTCAAGGTTCACCTGCGGCTCGCCCACGAAAAACCCGCTGAAGTCGAAGTTCTCCGTTTCGTCGAACCCTTTGTAACGTTCGTTCTTCATCACGCCGCCGCCGCCGATCAGCGCGCCCACGGCCACATGGAACAGTTTGTTGGAGTTAATGGTGTACTCGGGCACAAACCCGGTATACCACATATTCCAGTAAAGCGTAGGGTCGCCGGCGTTAGTACGCGGCGCTTCGATGTTGTTCACCAGCGCGTAGGCGCCCGCGCCCAGCATCAGCCTGCTGTTGAGCATCACGCCGGCGTAACCGCCGAGCAGCACGCCCAGCTGGTCGTCAAAGGTGGTGAACTTGATGGCGGGCGCGCCAAAACCGCCCACGCGGATCTTCGTGTTGCCGCTGCCTGCCAGGCTCTCGATCTGCGCGTCCTGCGCAAAACCGGTACAGGAGAGCATTACGGCGGCCATAATAAAAAATAGACGTTTCATTTTCATGCGTTGGGATTTGAGAAATTATTTCACCATCACGCGTTCCCTGAACTGTACGGCGGAAACGCCGAACCAGCCAAGCACTCGCGCATTGCTGGCGGTATTGACGTTGGTAAGATTGCTGGGCACGTTCTCAAGTATCTTCGCGAACAGCCCGCCGTTATTCAGCTGCTCTTCCACCATTTCGAGAAAGGCGTGGCTGCGTTTGGTAACGGAGGCGAGGCGTACGATCACTTTTTCGTTTTCGAGATAAGGTTTGTCAAAGCGCGTAATGGCCTCGCTCAACGGGTAAATAAATACGGAGCCGTCCGCCGCGTTTTCCTCGAAGGAGCCGTCTATCGCGAAGGCGTCCGCTTCGCGGTGCTCCGTGCTGTTGCGGTAGCTGCGTATCCAGTACCAGTCGGTGGCGCCGGCGATATCCCTGCCGTGCCAGCGCGCGTAAAATCCTTCTTCGCCGCTGGCCGCTTCTTCCTTGGTCTTGTACTCGTAAGTGATGGAATCGATCACGGGCACGCGTTTGAGCGTATCGGTGGCTTCGAACGCGGATTCCTGCAGCTCCACGCGCAGCTTGTACACATGGCTGATCACGCCGATGCTCACGCCCGCGCCGGGGGTGAAGCTGTACTTCCCGTTGGAGAAAGTGAAGGGATACACCTGCCCGCTGGTGAGGTCGGTGAGCGTTACCACCGCGTCGCTTACGACGGGAGCGGGCGCCTGGCTGGTGTATGGCACGCTTTGGGTGATGCGTATGTTCTGCTCGCCGGGCTGGTCGGTGATCCACGCGTCTACGACGGTGAACGTTTTGCCTTCGGGCACTTCCACGTCTATCACGTCTTCGCAGGAGGCGAACGCTGCGGCGGCGAGAAAGAGGGCGAATATTTTATACCTGGTGAGATTTGATTTCATGCGATTAGAATTTGAAGTTGTAAGTGATGCCGGGAATAATGGTGCCGAGGATGGACAAACGTACGGCTTCCTTCTGCTGCGGGTTGTCCGGGTTCTGCCTGAAATACACGGTATACGGGTTCCTGCGGGCGTATACGTTGTAAAGCGAAAGCACCCATTCCCCTTTCCAGCGTTTCAGCTGTTTGCCTTTCCAGGTAACGGAAAGGTCGAGGCGGTGGAAAGGTTTCAGGCGGTAGTTATTTCTTTTTTCGGTGGTGTTGTACGGAATGTCCCAGTCCTGGAACTCGAGACGCGCATCGGCGAACGTGGCGGGCGTGCCGGAGGCGAACACCCAGTTGCCGCTAAGACTGAGACGTTTGGTGAATTCGTGGCTCACTACGAGGTTGACGTTGTGCGTGCGGTCGTAGCGGTTGATCGTGCCGATGGTGCCGAGCACGTTTGATCAGAACAGCCAGTTGAGCGGTTTTCTGG
>CBINIO010000328.1:0-5380 GCA_966250725.1 uncultured Chitinophaga sp. | reverse complement strand
TTCACCGAGCTGCAATCCCCGCCCATCCTGCACGAAATACTGGGCTGATCATTGGCCGTAATATTTCAGCTCCGTGGTATTGCCGTCGAACACGGCGTAGGAATTGTAATTGAGCCAGTCGCCCAGGTTGATGTAACGGCTATGTTCCCCGATCTTCAGATCGAGCGGCAGGTGACGGTGGCCGAAAATAAAATAATCGAAATGTTCTTTTTGCAGGATCTCGCGGCTGTAGATCGCAAGCCATTCGTTTTCCTCGCCTAAAAACTGCTCCAGCTGGGAGCCGGTAGCGGCGCGGCTTTTGCGGCTCCAGTAGTTCGCCATCGAAATGCCCCAGTTGGGCGGGATGCACGAAAACAGGAAGCGGCAAACGGGGTTGCGGAATATTTTTTTGAGGAATTTATAACCGTGGTCGCCGGGGCCAAGGCCGTCGCCATGACCCACGTAAAATCTTTTTGCGCCGATGGTGTATTGCTGAGGCTCGAAGTACACGGGAATTTCCAGCTCGTCTTCAAAATAACCGTCCATCCACATGTCGTGGTTGCCGATGAATACGGTGATGCCGATGCCTTTGTCGCGCAGCTCCGCGAGTTTGCCCAGCAGCCGTGTATAGCCTTTCGGGATCACGTGTTTGTATTCGAACCAGAAATCGAAAAGGTCGCCCACGAGAAAAATATGCGCGGCGTCTTTCGCCGCATCGTCGAGGAACCGTACGATGAGGCGCTCCCGGTCCCGGCTCTTTTGCATGTTCGGAGCGCCGAGGTGAAAGTCTGATGCGAAATAAACGCGCTTGCCCGGAGGCAGAAATATTTCCATGAAGGCCCTTTCTTAAATGTAAAATGCAAAAGTGATGAAATCCTTTTGCATTTTACAAGTATTGTGTTGAATAAATCCGTTATTCGTCCAGCAGGAAAACGTATACTTCCTTTGGCCCGTGCACGCCTACCACGAGCGTTTTCTCGATGTCCGCCGTGCGGCTGGGGCCGGAGGCGAAAGAGATCATGGAGGGCAGCTGGCCGGGATATTTTTCCTTCATTTTGCTGATGCCGTCTTTCAGGTCGAACACCAGCTGGTGCGTATACGCCACCACGATGTGAACGGGCGCGTACACCGGCAGCGAGCGGCCCGAAGGCTGCGCCGCGCTCATGACAATGGTGCCCGTGCGGGCGATCAGGTATTCGCAGTCGGTGATGGCGGCGTCCAGCGTATGCACGTCGCCCACGTTGAGGTACGCGGGGTTGTACGGCTGCAGCACGCTTTCCAGCGACGGCGTTTTGCAATGCACGTGCGTCCATTCCTTGTTCTCCACGAGGGTTTGCAGGTTTTCGGCCAGCTCGTCGCGGGAGGAGCAGAAGATGAATTTGCCCTGGAGCTTTGAGAACTCTTCGGCGAATTTTATTTCAAGCCCTTCGTGCTCCGTCTGGAAAACGGAGGTGTTGCCTTCCGCGTGCGGGAACGGCAGCTGTACCGGCTGGCTGAGCGCGTTGCGCACCCGTTTGAGTATGTTTTCTTTTGCTGGAGATACTTTCATCGTTGCTGACTATTCTGAAATGGCATTAGCGGGTGACGGGTTGATGATGTCCGTAGGATGCACGCCGTCGGTGGTCATGCCTTCCTTGTTGGGCACCAGGTGTTCCCTGTGCGTTTCGTACGGACGTTTGCCGATGAGGCGCTCCAGGTCGTCCTTGTACAGCACTTCTTTTTTCAGCAGCTCCTGCGCCAGCAGCTTCACGTTGTCCAGCTTTTCGGTAAGCAGCGCCTTGGTGCGCGCGTACGCTTTTTCGATCAGCAGCCTTACTTCCGTGTCGATCATTTTGGCGGTCTCTTCGGAGTAGGGTTTGGTGAACGCCTGTTCGCTGTTGGGATCGTAGAAAGAAACGTTCCCTACCTTATCGTTCATACCGTACACGGTCACCATGGCGTAGGCCATGCGGGTGATCACCTGCAGGTCGTTCTGCGCGCCGGTGGATATTTTGCCGAACACGAGGTCTTCCACCACACGCCCGCCAAGGGTCATGCAGATATCGTCCATCAGCTGTTCGGTATTGTACAGGTATTGTTCTTTCGGGAGGTACTGCGCATAACCGAGCGCCGCAACGCCGCGCGGCACGATGGTCACTTTCACCAGCGGGTTCGCATGCTCGAGGTACCAGCCGCAGATGGCGTGGCCGGCCTCGTGGTACGCGATCACTTCTTTCTCTTCGGGGGAAATGATCTTGTTCTTTTTCTCGAGGCCGCCGATCACACGGTCGATGGCGTCGTTGAAATCTTCCATTTCCACTTCGCTCTTGCCTTTACGCGCCGCGATGAGGGCGGCTTCGTTGCACACGTTGGCAATATCCGCGCCTGCAAAACCGGGGGTCATGGAGGCGAGCTTTTTGATATCGAGGTTGGGGGAAGTTTTGATCGGTTTGAGATGCACTTTGAAGATGTGCTCGCGGCCGTTCAGGTCCGGTTTGTCGATGGAGATCTGGCGGTCGAAACGGCCGGGGCGCAGCAATGCGCTGTCCAGCACGTCGGGCCGGTTGGTGGCGGCGAGTATGATGATGCCGCTGTCGGTACCGAAGCCGTCCATTTCCACGAGCAGCTGGTTGAGCGTGTTCTCGCGCTCGTCGTTGCTCATCATCACGTTCTTACCGCGCGCGCGGCCGATGGCGTCTATCTCGTCGATAAAGATGATACAGGGCGCTTTTTCGCGGGCCTGCTTGAACAGGTCGCGTACACGGCTGGCGCCCACGCCCACGAAGAGCTCCACGAAATCGGAGCCGCTCATGGAGAAGAAAGGCACCTGCGCTTCGCCCGCCATGGCTTTTGCCAGCAAGGTTTTACCGGTGCCCGGAGGGCCTACCAGCAATGCGCCTTTGGGTATCTTGCCACCGAGAGAGGTGTATTTTTTCGGGTTTTTGAGGAAATCCACGATCTCCATCACTTCCACTTTCGCTTCGTCCAGCCCGGCCACATCGTTGAAGGTGATGGTTACGCGGGTGCCTTTGTCGAAGAGGGTGGCCTTTGATTTGCCGATATTGAAGATGCCGCCGGGTCCGCCGCTTCCGCCGGAAGGGCCGCCCATTTTACGCATCAGCAATACCCACATGCCTATCAGCAGCAGGATGGGCAGCAATATCTGCATCAGCGGCTCGAACCAGCTGGTGCGGTCGGTGTACGACACGTTCATCTGGTCTGCCAGCGGTATGCCCTCCTGCGCTTTGTCCAGCTCTTTCTGGAAGCTTTCCACGCTGCCGATGGTGAACTGGTAATGGGGGCCCGGGTTGTCGCCGCCAAAGCGGGTCTGGGCCACGTCCTTGTATTTAGGGTCCTTCAGCCTGTCTTTTTTGATAAAGACCTCCACGACCCTTTTGTTCACCACTACGAGCTTTTCCACGTCGCCGCTGCGGAGGTAGTCCTGGCGGAACTCCTTAAAGCCGGACAGCTCTTTGGGACTGCTGGAGAACGGCTGAACGAAGTTCATTGCCAGCAAGGCAATACCAATGAAGGCATACACCCAGTATATGTTGAACTTTGGCCCTTTTTTCGGAGATTTTTCAGGTCCCTTGTTATTATAGTTGTTGCCTCCTTTTTCCATGATCGTTCGCTCCTTTACGAATGAGTGTTGTCTGTTTATACAAATAATTAATACAAAACCGCTGGTTTTGTTCAGTTTTCAAGATGTTCCATGCGTTCTGCATCGCTCCACATCTCTTCCAGATTGTAGAATTTGCGGGTTTCCGGTATAAAAACATGCACCACGATGTTCACATAGTCCACCAGAATCCACTGCTGGGCTGTGAAACCTTCGTGTTTGTACGGTGTTTCGTCCGTATTCTTCTTCACTTCCTCTTCCACAAAGTCCGCAATCGCCTTAACTTGATTGTTGGAATTGGCCTCACAAATGATAAAGAAGTCAGCTACCGCTTCAGGGATCTTGCGCAGATCAAGGGAAACGACATTCTCCCCTTTTTTCTCCTGTATGGCCTTTATGATAGTGGTAAATATCTTACTGTTCCTGTTGATGCGCGTTACCGCTTTTTTTCTGGTATTCAGAATGGTTAAGGGTGCCAATAAAATGCTGTTTTTGTTAAAAATAAACTTTAATCCTCAAAATTACTAAACCAGCGTCAAAATATAACACCAGCCGCGTACTTAGGTAGACGAACGGACCGGTAAAAAATTGTTAAAATGTTTTACTTTGCCTTTTTACCGTAAAACAGGCTTTGTGATAGGAAACCCATTTCACGTGCTGGCCACCGTAGACAGCACCAATAACTATGCCATGGGACAGGTGAATGCCGGGCCTGTGGCAGACGGAAGCGCCTGGTTCGCGCTCGAGCAAACCGCGGGAAAAGGACAGCGCGGCAAGCAGTGGCTGTCCGTACCCGGGGAGAACATTATGCTTACCACCGTGCTGCAACCCGCCCTCACCCTCCATCAGCAATTTATGCTCAGTGTGGCCGTCGCGCTCGGCGTGTTCGATTTCTTTAGCAAATACGCGGGGGAAGAGACCCGCATCAAGTGGAGCAATGATATTTACTGGCGTGACAGAAAGGCAGGAGGCATCCTGATAGAGAACGTTTTGCGCGGGAATGTATGGCAATATGCCATCGCCGGGATGGGGATCAACATCAATACGGCGAAGTTCCCGGACCACCTGCTCAATCCCGTGTCGCTGCGGCAGATCACGGGTAAGACCTGGGACAGCCTTGAGCTGGCGTACGATCTTTGCCGCTGCCTCGACGAACGGTACAGCCGTTTGCACCCCGCCATATTCGACGAGCAGCTCGCCGAATATAAATCGCACCTGTACCGTCTTCACGAACCCGCGCTGTACAAGATCGACGGCGACATTTTCCAGGGCGTGATCCACGACGTGCTGCCGGACGGGAGATTGTGTCTTGAAAAAGGGAAAGAGATGCTGGAGCTTGGGTTTGGGGAGGTGGAGTTTATTTTTGCGGATTAAATAGGGATGGTTTCGTAGTCAAGATGGAAAATGTGGGAAAGTAAGTGTGCGACCGGTTCCCGGAGGAATAAAAAAAGCCAGTTTAACAACTGGCTTTTGGAGAAGTGGAATTTGTAAAGACAATTTCGGACGGCTTCTCCAAAAACGCCAGTCATGGGATAATCCCTTGATTTTGGTCAATAAATGGAGGTTTACAAGATGTAGATTCTTTTTTGTCCTGCCAAATATATAATTGCAGCAATTGTTGCAATTCCCCGCAAAACTGCGCTGGCGCCGCATTCCAAAAATCCGCTGAATTTTGCAATTTACCGTTTGAATCATGCAATTACCGTGAATGGAACGCGGCATACCTTTGCCTGCATAAAATCCTATTCACAATGCAATACAGAACTTTAGGCAAATCAGGAGAGAAAGTTTCGGCCATCGGGC
>CBINIO010000327.1:0-5384 GCA_966250725.1 uncultured Chitinophaga sp. | reverse complement strand
ATGATCCCAAAGGCCGAGGCGGCCCTCCGCGCATTGGAGACGACCGAGCGCGTGCATATCGTGGATGGCCGCGAGCCGCACGTGCTGATTCGCGAGCTATTCACCCGCGAAGGCGCGGGCATTATGCGCAAGCAGGGTTTTGGCGGCGACGTGCTGAATATCGTCAGCAAGAACGCGCTCGTATCGGGGCCGAACAACGCAGCGTATGGCTCCGCAAAAGCCGCGCAGCTGCATCTTAGCCGCCTCAATGCGGCCGAATTAGGTAAAGACCATATCCGCGTAAATACCGTCAACCCGGACGCAGTGATCTCCGACAGCAAAATATGGGCGGGTGCATGGGCCGAAGGCCGCGCAAAAGCGTACGGCGTAAAGGTGGAGGAGCTGCCTGCGTTTTATGCCAGCCGTACTTTGCTGAACGAGATCATTGTGCCGGAAGACATTGCAAACGCCTGCTTCGCGTTCGTCGGCGGATTGCTCAACAAAGCCACCGGAAACGTGCTGAACGTGGACGGCGGCGTAGCCATGGCATTTGTAAGGTAAACGCAACGGATGGAAAAAATACCCGTCATAGCCATTTTTGACATCGGGAAAACGAACAAAAAACTGTTCCTTTTCGACGAGCAATACCGTATTGTGTACGAGGAAAGCGTGCGGCTGGAAGAAACGACGGACGAGGACGGCGACGCCTGCGAAGATCTGCAGCAGCTGCGCCGTTTTGTGCTGGACGCGGTGGGCGCGCTGCCCTCGCGGCAACGGTTCGACGTGCGCGCGGTGAACTTTTCCACCTACGGCGCCAGCATGGTGTTCATCGACGAAAAGGGCCGGCCGCTCACGCCGCTCTACAATTATCTCAAACCTTACCCCGCGTCGCTGCGGCATAATTTTTACGGACAATACGGCGGGGAAACCGCTTTCCCGCGGCAATCCGCTTCTCCCATTCTCGGCAGCCTCAACTCCGGCATGCAGCTCTATCGCCTGAAATACGAGCAGCCCGCGCTGTTCCGCCAGCTGCAATATGCGCTGCACCTGCCGCAGTATATGAGTTACCTGCTCACGGGCAACGCCTGCTCCGATCTCACCAGCATCGGCTGCCACACGAATCTCTGGGACTTCACGAAACAGGAATACCACGAATGGACGGAAAAAGAGGGCGTACGCGGCAAACTTGCGCCCCTGCAGCGTTCCGACAGGTTATTCCCCGGCGTGTATCCCACGGGCGCCGGCCTGCACGACAGCTCCGCCGCGCTCATCCCTTATCTTCTTCAATTCAAGGAACCTTTCCTGCTGATCTCCACCGGCACCTGGTGCATCAGCCTCAACCCTTTCAACGATTCCCCGCTGACGGACGATGAGCTGCGGCAGGATTGTCTTTGTTATCTTTCCTTTCACGGCAAACCGGTGAAGGCGTCGCGCCTGTTCGCCGGCCGCGAGCATGAGCAGGAAACGGCGCGCATCGCCGCGCATTTTTCAAAGGAAGAAACAGGTTTCCATCAAATGCCCTTCAACCCAACACTTGCAAAACAGCTGCGCATACGCTTCCCGGAAACCGGCAGCTTCGCGCAGCGCGATCTCGCGCAATTCGCCACCGCGGAAGAAGCATATCACCAGTTGATGATCGACATCATCGCGCAGCAGCGCCATGCATCGATGCTGGTATTGCGCGGCGGCGATGTGCAAAATATTTTCGTGGACGGCGGGTTCAGCAACAACGCGCTGTACATGCACCTGCTCGCGGAAACATTCCCCGACAAAAAAATATTCGCGGCGGATGTTGCGCAAGCCTCGGCTATCGGCGCCGCCATGGCGGTACACGATTGCTGGAACAGGCAGCCGCTGCCCGATCATCTCGTTTCACTGCGCGCGTATTTGCCCGGCAGCCGGTAAAAGCCGCGACTGTTCTCACTACAGCCGTTACCCGTTATATCCTCAAAAATCTGTTCCCCAACCGTTTAAACATGCTCACATTTGCACATGCGGTTACGGCTGTTTATTCTTCCGCAATGCTGCCCCGTTTGCCGTATATTTGTCGCCCAGACCCATTAGAAAAACCTTTTGCGGGCGTTGGCCCGGATGTTGATGATAGTTATTGAGTGTACCTTCAAAAAGTTTTGTCTATGATAACCGAAAAGTACCCGATCCGTATTTCCTACCTTGGCAAAGTTTGGCAGTTACCGGTAAGGATCGACCAGAATGGCCTCCACTACCGCATTACAGTGGACATCGAAGGAAAGCAGGTATGCTTTTGCCACGATAATCACAATGGCCTGAGAGCGCTGAACCACCAGGACGATTTCGACCCGCAATTCCTTTATCTCGTTGCCGATGCCGTGCAGCAGCAAAGGCTTTCATACCATCACAACCTCGACCACGAAGCGGCGTTTTAAAGATCGATGAACGTTTCCATCCCCAGTTCTTCCGCCAGTACCGCATCATGCGAAACCAGCAGCACCGTGCCTTTGTAGGCTTTCACCGCCTGGGTGAACACCTCCAGGCTGCCGATGTCCAGGTTATTGCCGGGCTCGTCCAGCACGATCATGTCCGGGTGCGTGTTGGATACGTACAGGCAGCAGATGGTAAGCTTCATTTTTTCCCCGCCGCTAAGCTGCGCGCATTTTTTGTCCCAAAGGTCAATGCCGAGCTGGTATTGATGCAGCAGCGTTTTTAACGCGGCGGGCTGAAGATGCTGGCGGTTGAATTTTTCCAGCTGCTCGTACACCGTTTTCCCCGGATTGATAAAACTGTACTGCTGATCGAGGTAGATGATCTCGCAGGGCGCCCGTTCCAGCACGCCTTTGGTGGGGAGCAAAATACCCAACATGAGCTTCAGCAGTGTGGTTTTCCCTACCCCGTTCGCGCCGCGGATCATGATTTTGTCACCACTGTTCACCTGGAAATCGAGCGGTTCCGCCCAAAGATCTTTTTCGCCGTAGGCAAAATTCACGCCCACGGCATGTACCAGCTTTTTGCCGCGGTGCAGGGCGGAATCGGGGAAACGCAGCTGCAGCAATTGTTCCTTGCCCAACACATCCCTTTGCTGCTGCAGTTCTTTGGCGATACCGCCGATCTTTTCCGCATGCACGGCCTGCGATTTCGCGGCGCTCAGCTCGGAATTGTTGCGCATTGTATTGGCCACGATCTTCGGGATACCGCTTTGCGGTTTTTCCCTGTCACGGCCGTCCTGGCGCTGTTTCCGCTCTTTGGACAATTGCGCCTGCTTTTTTGCGAGCTTCAATTCTTTTTCCTGGTGATGGATGTTTTGCTGCAGCGCGTTCAGCTGCTCTTCGCGGCGGGCTTTGTAAAACGCGTAATTGCCGCCGTACGATTCCAGTTTGCCGTAGGCAAGCGCCAGCGTGGTATCGTTCAGCTCCAGCAGCGAACGGTCGTGGCTTACGACCACCAGGGCGCCTTTGTATTTTTCGATGAAGCGGTACAATTGCCGCCTGCCGCGCAGGTCGAGGTGATTGGTGGGCTCGTCCAGCAGCACGATGGGCGGTTCGTGCAACTGCATGCCCGCCAGCATCACGCGGGTTTGTTCGCCGCCGCTGAGCAGGTGCATCGGCTGCTCCGGCAGGATGTGCTCCAGCTGCCAGTCCGCCAGCGCTTTTAATACTTTTTCTTCGATATCCCATTCATCCGCCAGCGTTTCAAAATGCGATTCATTGGTCTCGCCGCGCAGGATGGCCTGCAGCGCTTTTATTTTCGCGTCCGCGCGCAGCGCGCCGGCCACGGTTTGCCCCTGCGTTCCGCCGGTCTGCTGCGGCACGTAATAGGGTCGGGAGGAAGTAACGACGGAGCCTTCCGCGGGCGCCAGCCTGCCCGCCATGATCTGCAACAGCGTGGATTTTCCGGCGCCGTTGTTGCCGATAAGATTTACATGCCCGCCGCTTTCGACGGAGCAGTTGAGATGTTCGAACAGCGGGGTACGGTCAGGGTGATGATAGGTAATATCGTGCAGGATAATACTCATGCCGGGTTGTTTAAACAGTAAATAATGGGTGATAAAGCCCGGTTGGGCCCTGAAAGGATCGGAATTGAAGGAAAATATTACATGTGAGACTAAGTTTATACAGGCAAAAGGCTTGCCTGCTGGGCTTTTGCGTGCCCGTTATTCAAAAAGAGAGCTGAATAATTACTTAGTAAGTTTCACCGGAGTAAATTTTATGTGAGTGGCAAAGATAGGGATTTTTTCAAAAAGCGGGGGCGGCCGTTTTCTTTTTGCCCGGCTTCGCGCGCTGCGAAAGATAATAATGCCACAGCAGCATGGTGGCTACGGTGCGCCAGGGCTGCCAGGCGTTCGCAATGCCGAGCAGGGTTTCTTTTGAAATATCTTTTGGCAATTGTTTGAGCTGCTTCAGCGCGTTCACCGCTGCCAGGTCGCCAACAGGGAAAATGTCCGCGCGCTGGCAGACGAACATCAGGTAAACGTCCGCCGTCCAGTTGCCGAAGCCTTTTAATGCGAGCAATTGTTTGCGCGCTTCGCCGTCGGGCAGCAGTGCCAGGGCTTCGGGGCTGAATTGCCCGTTTTGTATCGCGGCGGCGAGCGAGCGTGCGTAGGATGTTTTCTGGCGGCTGAAATAACAGGCTTTCATTTCTTCGTCCGTCAGCGCCAGCAGGTTTTCCGGGGTCACTTCCACGATCCGTTCGCGCAGTTTGTTCAGCGCGGCCAGCGCGGAAGCCAGCGATACCTGCTGCTCGAGAATGATGTGCACCAGCGACTCGAACGTGTTCGGCCGCGTCCACATGGGCGGGTAGCCGTAAGTTTGTATCACGGATGCAAGATGCGCGTCCCGCGACGCGAGCGTATCGCAGATCGTATAAAAATTCTCCGAAGAAAAAGTATGCAGCAGCTGCCGCTCCGATTTCATTTCCTGCAGGCAGGCGGCGCAAAGACAGTCCGCGTAACGCGCCGAAATATAATCGCGGTCATCCTGATCCAGCTTTACTCCCGCGCACTGGCACAGCAGGATGGAGCCTACTTTGCATTCAAAACCCGCCTGGCAGCGCGGGCAATATTTTTTTTCGTGTTCGCACATTGTACCGGTAATTTACCAAGTAACGGGCAAACGAAGCGGAAAAAAATTCCGTGCATCTTTTACGGCATGTCGATCACCGACAATTCGTAGATCGACGGCGGCGCGCTGGCCTTCGTCACGCGGAATCGTAATTTTGACGTTTTATAGCTGCGCGGCAGGCGGATCACCTTGCAATCTCCCATCGGCTCATACCCGAGATAGATCGTTTCCCAGCGCCCCTGCTGCAGGATGTCCACCGCGTACTCCTGCACCCGCGGTAAACGCACCTGCGAAAAACCGTCCTTCAGGTTCTTCGTATCCTTATATTCGAATATGCTGATCTTGTTGAACGATTCGCCGGGGGCCAGCGAT
>CBINIO010000326.1:0-5396 GCA_966250725.1 uncultured Chitinophaga sp. | reverse complement strand
TAGATTCCATATTATTCATTCCTTAAAGCCTCGTTATGATCAATCACCATTTCAGGGGGGAGCATCGTATGTTCCGCTACAGACACGGCTTGCTGTTTACCCTGCTTTTCTGCCTGGCGGCCATGTGCGGCTTTGCGCAGACCAAATCCCATACCGTACGCGGTAAAATCACCACAGATACGAATGAAGCCGTCCCGGGCGCCACCGTGATGGAAAAGAACGGCAAAACCGGTGCCGTTACCGGCAACGACGGCAGCTTTACCATTACGGTATCGGGGCCTGACGCGGTGCTGACGATCTCGTCCACCGGCTTCGCGACGCAGGAGATCGCGGTGGGCGGCCGGTCTGTGATCGACATCACTTTACAGGTCGAGAACAAATCGCTCAACGAAGTGATCGTGGTGGGTTACGGCACAAAAACGCGCGCCAATCTTACCGGCGCCGTGTCGTCCGTAACGGGTAAAGAGCTGGAGCGTTCCCCCGCCGCCAATCTCACCAACTCCATCGCGGGACAGGTGTCCGGCATTATTGTGAACACCCGCAGCGGCGAGCCGGGCAACGACGACGCCGCTATTTTTATCCGCGGCAAAGGCACCCTCGGCAATACCGCGCCGCTGGTAGTGATAGACGGCATCCCCGACAGGTCGGGCGGTTTCGCGCGGCTCAACCCGGCGGACATCGCATCGTTTACCGTGCTGAAAGACGCTACCGCGGCCATTTACGGCGCACGCGCGGCCAACGGCGTTATTCTCATCACCACCAAACGCGGCCAGAGCGGCAAAAGCTCGCTCACGTTTTCCGCCAACACCGCCATTACGCAGCCCACCCGCACGCCTGACATGCTCAGCTCTTACGAGTACGCCATCGCGGAAAAAGAATATTACACTTTGCCCGGCACGGGCACCGGCAGAACGATCACCGACGAAGACCTGCAGAAGTACAAGGACGGCTCTTCCCCCCTCACGCATCCCAACACCGACTGGTGGGACGCCATCATGAAAAAATGGACCTTCCAGCAGAACTATACCATTTCCCTCAGCGGCGGCACGGACAAAATAAAATACTTCGCCTCCGGCCAGTACGAAAAACAGGACGGCAACTATAAAGGCAACTCCACTTTTTACAAACAATCGCAGGCCAGGCTGAACGTGGATATCACGCCGGTGGATAATTTCCGCATCAGCGTGGACGCGATGTACCGCAACCAGTTCGCCAACTCCGGCGTGCCCGGCTACAGCGCGGGCGGCGTGTACCGCGAGCTTTGGCTGGCATATCCTTATCTCACGGCCGTATACCCTGACGGGAAAGTAGGCGTAGGCATCGGCGGCGGCCCCGGCAACAGCATGGTGTACGTTACGAGCGATGCGCTGGGGTATGAAAGAAGAACGACGAATTACCTGCAAACAAAAACCGCTTTCAGCTGGAACCTTTCATCCCTTACGGAAGGGCTTTCGCTGGAAGGGTATTTTGCGTACGACCTGAGCAACGGCAAATACAAAGGCTTCAAAAAAACGCCGCCGCCCGCTTACGCGTACGACGCCGCCCTCGGCGATTACCGCGAAGTGACTTCCCAGGTAGCGCCCGAGCTTACCGAAACGCGTACGGACGGCGTTGAAAAACTGTACAACATCCGCCTGGGTTACGCCCGGCATTTCGGCAAACATTCCATCGACGCGTTCGCTTCGTACGAGCTGTACAAAGCCGCCAACGACGGCATCACGGCCTTCCGGCGCAACCTGCTGAGCAACGCGGTGGACCAGCTGTTTACCGGCAGCGAAACCGGCCAGCAGACCGGTTCTTCGGCGGGCCAGGCGGCGCGCATCAATTATATCAGCCGTATTTCCTACGGCTTCAACAGCAAATACCTGCTCGATCTCGCCATGCGTTACGACGGCTCGCAGAATTTCCCGAAGGATAACCGTTTTGGTTTTTTCCCGTCGGTATCCGCCGCATGGCGCGTGTCGAAAGAAACATTTTTCCGCTCCGGTTTTATCAGCGACCTGAAGCTGCGCGCGTCCTGGGGCATGGTGGGCAACGACGCCGTTCCGCAATTCTATTACCTCCAGCAATACAATCCCGGTTTCGGGTATTATTTCGGCATGGACGCTTCGCGTTACCAGCTGCTGAACCTCGGCGCCACGCCCAATCCCCGCATTACCTGGGAAGTCGCCAAAACGACCGACATCGGCGCGGACGCGCAATTCCTCAACGGTGCGCTCGGCGTAAGCCTGGACTATTTCCGTTCCGTGCGTTCCAGGATATTGATCCAGCGTTCCGCCTCCGTACCGGAATACACGGGCCTTTCGCTGCCGCCTGAGAACATCGGTGAAGTGCTGAACCGCGGCCTCGATTTCGAGACCTTTTACAACCGGCGCGTGAGCGGCTCGTTTTCCTACAACCTCAAAGGCACGTTTACGTATGCGCGCAACAAGGTTTTGTTCATCGACGAAACGCCCGGCCTGCCTGAATACCAGAAAAGAACGGGTTACCCGATAGACGCCTGGTCGCTTTTCCTTTCCGACGGATTGTACCAGAACGCGCGCGAAGTGGAAGAAGCGGTGAAACCCGCGGGCGCGCAGGGCACCAACACGGGCCCCGGCGATATCCGCTACGTGGACAAGAACGGCGACAAGGTGATCGACGACCTCGACAAAGTAAAAATGTCGATGGGCAGAACGCCCGAGATCATGTTCGGCTTTGGCGTGGGCGGCACTTTCCATGACTTTGACTTTAACGTCTTTTTCCAGGGGCAGGCGCGCGCGAAAGCGTACCTCATGCCTTCGGGGCTGAACATGTCGCGCGAGTTCTTTGTGGACAGGTGGCAGAAAGAAGGCGACAACGGCTATCCCCGCAATTTCAACGGGCCTACGGGCAGGACCACCGGCACCAACGGCTGGGGCTCCGATTTCTGGCTGCGCGACGCATCGTTCCTCCGTCTCAAAACGGTAGAGATCGGCTACAACCTGCCGGTACAGCGGCTGCAAAGGCTGCATGTGCAAAACCTGCGCCTGTACCTGAACGGCAGCAACCTGTTCTCCATCGATCAGTTCGGGCCGTCCTTCGACCCCGAAAGCCCGGCGGACAACGGCCGTTATTATCCGCAGCAAAGAGTGCTGAACGCGGGCCTGAGCGTATCCTTCTAAAAGTTTAAAAGAAATTATATGACACGTTGACTGATATATTTATGCATGGGCGTTTTGCTCACCATACAGTTCTCGTGCAGTAAAGAACTGGAACTGAAACCGCTCAGCTCGTTTTCCGACGAGGACGTTTGGAAAGATCCCAAGCTGGCGGAGCTGTTTGTGAACAACATCTATGCACGCGGCGTATTCGCCTTTAAAGACGCGGGTTTTGGCTGGGGCGCGCAAACGGACGAACTGTTTTCCAACTTCAACTGGATGAACGAGAACACCGCCGTTACCGGGCAGGGCACGCCGGATAATTTTGCCAGCTCGCTCAACTTCTGGTCCACGCTGTACGCCACGGTGCGGTATACCAATATCTTTTTTATGAACGAAGAAAAGCTGGCCGCCGCATCGTCGGACAAGGCGCTGGTAGACCGGCTGAAGGGCGAAACGCGGTTCCTCCGCGCGCTCACCTATTTTGAATTGCTCAAAAGGTTCGGCGGCGTGCTGCTGGTGGATAAAGTGTATGACGTGAACGACAAGAGCTTCCAGGAAAAACGCGCTACCTGGGACGAAACCCGCGATTTTATTTTGGCGGACATCGAAAAAGCAGTAGCGCTGCTGCCAAAAAATTACGACGATCCGAAGCTGAAAGGCCGCGCCACGAAAGGAGCGGCGCTTGCCCTGAAATCGAGGCTGCTGCTGTATGCCGCCAGTCCGCTGTACAACCCCGGCAACGACCTCGACCGCTGGCGCGCCGCGCGCGATGCCGCAAAAGCCGTGATGCAGCTTGACGTGTATTCACTGCATGGCAACGCCGGCAATGGCACTTACAACAACGTCTTCCTCGATTTCTTCAACCCCGAAGTGATCATGGCGAGAGTGTACAACGAAACCGTGTTTGAAGACCGTTTCAACACCTACGACCGCGACATGAGCCCCAACGGCTACGAAGGTTATTCCGCCTACAATCCCATCCAGCAGATGGTGGACGCCTTTGCGATGGCCGACGGCACGCCGTTTGACTGGGACAACCCCGCGCACGCCGCCAACCCGTACGCCAACCGCGAGCCGCGCTTTTATGCGGACATACTTGCGAACGACCAGCAGTTCAAAGGCCGTGCGACGCAGTTCTACGAGGGCGGCGACGATTCGCCCCAAAGCCCCTTCTCGCCCTGGAACGCGTCCAAAACGAGATATTGCGTGCGCAAGATGGTGGACGCTTCGCACGACTGGCTGGCGAACGTGCCCAACAGCAAACAGTGGGTAGTGTTCAGGCTGTCCGAGATATACCTCAATTACGCGGAAGCATGCGCGGCGCTGAACGAAACCGGCGAAGCGCAGATCTATCTCAATAAAGTGCGCACGGAAAAAGGCGGGCTGCCCGAAATATTTCCCACCGGCGAAGCGCTGATGGAAAGCATCCGGCACGAACGCAGGATAGAGCTGTGTTTTGAAGGCCACCGCTTTTTTGATATCAGGCGCTGGAAGATGGCGGAGATAGGCTCTGACGATGCGAAGGGCGTGGTGATCACCAAACAGCCGGACGGCACGTTCACCTACGAGCAGTTCGTGGTGCAGCAAAGACAATGGGTGCCCAGTTTTTATTATTACCCGATTCCACGTGCCGAACGGCAGAAAAATAATAATATTGATCAAAATCCGGAGTATTGATGCAAACAATGACTATACGAAACCTTCTCCTTCCTGTGCTGCTCTGCTGGTCGCTGGCCGCGGCGGGGCAGGGGGGAGCGGTTTCCTTCCGTTCTTCAGACGCCGCGCTTGAACAGGCTTTCAGCTGGGCGAAAAATATGGCGTTGTCTTACAAAGGCAAACCGGCCGACCCCGTTGGTCCCTGGTACGAATCGGCGCTGCCGCCGCGCTCCGCCTTTTGCATGCGCGATGTGGCGCACCAGAGCATCGGCGGCGAAATACTCGGGCTGGCAAAGGAGAACAAGAACATGCTGGGCCTTTTCGCCCGCAACATTTCCGAAAGCAAGGACTGGTGCTCGTACTGGGAAATGAACCGGGAAGGCAAACCCGCGCCGGAAGATTACCGCAACGACAAGGAATTCTGGTACAACCTCAACGCCAATTTCGACATCATGAACGCCTGCTGGCGCATGTATCTCTGGACGGGCGACAAGGACTATATCAACGGCGCGGACTTTAAACGTTTTCATGAAAAGTCCGCGGAAGCTTACGTGGAGCGATGGGTGCTGCAAGCCGATTCGCTGCTGCTGCGCCCCCTTCATCCCAACGCGCCTTCAC
>CBINIO010000325.1:0-5404 GCA_966250725.1 uncultured Chitinophaga sp. | reverse complement strand
GCTGATCACCGACCATTGTTCGATCACGTCCTGCCGGGGGTAGACTTTATAATGCAGCACCACTTCGAAATCATACACCGGATCTTTGAGGGTTATTGAATAGAGGGCGATGCTGTCGCCCAGCTGCTGCCGTTCGTGTTTTACGTACCGCAGGTCCAGCGAGCGGTCGCCATCGGCGTGCACTACGGAGATCGCCGGTTCAAGCAGGTTGCGGGAACCGGATGGCGTGTATGCCGCGTTCAGCAAACCGGTATAATCACTGGCCTGTTTATATACGGAAGGCACCAGCTTATATTCCTGCTCATTCGCCAGCTTCCTGCCGAAGTAAATGACCGACAGGTCTTTTCCTTTATCCGTCTCCAGCACCAGCGCATTGTTCCTGGTTTCAATGGGGATGATGACATCCTGGGCTTGCAGGCAACTGGCGCCTGCGCCGAAAAACATCCATATGGCCCAGCAAACAGACCGGCCGATCCTGTACTTTCTTTTCCTCCTGCAATTCATACGTATTCTATTGTAATATTGAGTGTATTCCGGGTTTTCATGATCATTGCTGCGGGCCTTTGTACCGGTTGCGGACGGTGATGCCCGGCCAGTTGTCCGTTCTGAAAGGCCTAGCGGGCCAGCCTTCCTTGTTGCAAAGATTGGCGTTGCCGGCATCGTCCGCCCAGGCATATCGCACCGCTACCGGCTTTGTTACCTTACCGGACCGCACGGTCACCTGGTTGCCGGTAATGAACGCTTCCGCGGGATAAAATTTTCTGTCTTCGCCTGCTATTTCAAAGCCTTCCAGCACAGCCGAGCCTTTTCGTATAGCCAGTCCCGTTACTGCTGAAGAAAAACGGATGCTGACGCGGCCGCCTTCCGTTACCGATGACTGGTACACCGGCCCGGAAGCCGTCACCGCTTTACCGTATGTATCCCGCAACGCCAGTGCCGCCAACCGCTCTCCCACGTCTTTTTTATTGCGCGGATGAATATCTTTTGCATCGCCTACATCGATGGTAACGGCCATGCCGGTATGAGGAACTTTCAGCGAAGCCGCCTGCGATTCCCGTATCTCGGCCCATGTGCTGCCGTCGTTACTGTTGCCGTTATTTGCGTTGAAGCTGGTAAGCTGCACAAAATAAAAAGGCATTTTGCTGTTGTTGAAGCGGTTCCTCCAATCCTTGATCAGCAACGGCAGGGCGTAACGGTATTCGTACCCGGTGTACGCATTTGCCTCGCCCTGGTACCATATCGCGCCTTTGATGTTCAGGCCGCCGAAAGGATGCACCATCGCGTTGTACAGTAACGACGGATAATCGTTTGGCCCTATCCCGCTTTTAACGTGCATCACTTCCTGTACGTTATATGCCCAGTCGCCGGCCAGCGGATATTGACGACCGTTCACCGTCAGGGACAGCTCGCTGCTGTCGCCCCATATGCCGCCGCTACCGCCTGTATCGTCCACTCTTACAGCAATGACGTTCTTCCCTCCTTTCAGTTGCCCCGCTCCGACCGTATAGCGGCGGTCCGCATTCCATCCTTGTCCCGTTCCAAGCAGCGAGCCGTTCAGGAAGGTCTGGTCGTTGTCGTCTATCTTTCCGAGGCGCAGCACGGCGGGCAAACCGGCATCTTCATCGCGGATAAAAATTGTTTTCCTGAACCATACCACACCGTCCAGCCGGGACAGGAGCGGCAGCGTTTCCCACAGAGCGGGGAGGCGCATTGCCGGCCATTTGCTGTGGTCATATCCGGCCGATCTCCACATTGCGCTGTCGGCCACGCCGGGCAAATGCTTTTGAAGCTGCCGGAGGTACTCGTCCTCTTTTTGTTTTCTTGCGGCGGTCAGCTGCTCCATGCTCCGCTGGGGAATGGTTTGCATCACGGTTTTATAATGACTGTCCCGCGCCAGCGCTGCATGGCTGATCCACGATTCGATCTGCGTGCCGCCCCAGCTGGAATTGATGAGGCCGATGGGCACATTCAGTTCCTGTTGCAGCCTGCGGCCAAAAAAATAAGCAACGGCGGAAAAAGAAGGTATAGCGGCGGGCGAACAGCTTCGCCAGCTTGCTTTCCCCGATTGCAGGGAAGGCGATGCGGCTACGTTCCGCGGCACGGTATACAATCTAATCTCAGGGTGCGAAGCCTGGCGGACCACTTCATCCGCATTCAATACGCCGCTCCAGCCTTTTACGGGAAATTCCATGTTCGACTGGCCGGAGCAGAACCAGATGTCGCCCATCAGCACGCCGGTGAGGACGATCGTTTTTTTGCCTGCGACCGCCAGGTTGTACGGCCCGCCGGCTTTTTCAGGCGCCAGCGTTACCTGCCAGTTCCCGTTTTTATCCGCTCGGGCGTTTTTTTTCTGGTGATGCAGGCTCACCGTGAGCTGCTCCCCGGGGCCCGCCGTGCCCCAGATACGAAGCGGAACGTCGCGCTGCAGCACCATGCTGTCGCCAAAAACATTGGGCAGCCTCGGCTGCGCGTACATATCCGTCGTGGAAAACAAACAACACGACCAAACGATCATTATTTGCAGAATGGGTTTCACTGTTAAATATTTATGCGCTTTTATGCCTGTTATTTCGCGGTGTTCACCGTTTTTAACTCCCCCTTCACTTTCAGCTTCACCTTTTTCCGCATGGGCGATGAAATGTTGTAATGCGTCACCACGCCGTCTTTCCATTCAAAGTCAACGGTGCAGTTGCCCCTCGCCTTCAGTCCTTTTACCTTGCCGGAGGGTTTCCAAAGATCGGGAATAGCTGGCAAAAGTTCTATATAACCGGCATGGCTTTGCAGGAGCATTTCCATGATCGCCGCGGCCGCGCCAAAGTTGCCGTCTATCTGGAAGGGCGGGCCTGCCGAGAATAAATTGGGATATACGCCGCCGCCCGCACCGTAGTTGATGTCCGTTCGGAGCGTAGGTTTCAGCAGCTCGCGCAAAAGCTTGAAGGCGCGGTTGCCATCCAGCAGCCTGGCCCAGAAAAGCTGTTTATAGGCAATGGCCCAGCTGGGACCGTCATCGCCTCTTACCTCCAAAGATCTTTTTGCGGCCGCCGCCAGCCCGGGTGTACCGTTGGCGGTGATCAGGCTGGCGGGATACAACCCGTACAAATGGGAAATATGCCGGTGCTGCGGGTCTGTTTCCTTATAATCTTCCAGCCATTCCTGGATGCGCCCGTCAGCGGAAATGATGCCTACGGGAGGAAGCTGCTCCAGCTTCGCGCGCAGCTCGTCCGCAAACGTTGTATCGCGCTTCAGCTTCCGCGCAGCTTCGAGTAAGGGCTTCCACGCCGCGCCACACGGCGTTGATAATGCCCTATACTAACTGTTCGTGTTTGGACAATCCCTGGATGTTCTCCAACTCCCTGATCTGTTCGAATATATCCAACATTGCAAATAAATTGATGGACAGCGGTTTAAAACTGTACTATTCTATCCTACAATATAAGTATATTTCAATGGGGGTGAAAAATCAAATATTGGTGTGGGGGATGCCGAGATTTTGTTTGGGATGATAGAAGAAGCAAAGATACAGGTGGTATCTCCCCATAAGATCTGTCATCGGGATAAGCAGCAAACGCCGTTTCAGAAATATGTCTTATTCTGAAACGGCGTTTGGTATACCGGATGATTGGCTCAGATATTATCAAACGAGAAAATCTCGTAGTCCACTCCGGGTTGAAAGGTGTAAGAATCACCGGATTTCAGTTGCACATAGTTCGTACCGTCAAACATCCAAAAACCGCAAAATCTAGCGAAGCTCGGGTTGGGATTCCAGATGATCTTGTAGGTACCCACGGGCACATATGAAGTATCAGTTGAGCCGGCCATTACAGGCTTGAATTGTTTTCTGTAAATGGTATGTTCATTCTGCACCAACATAACATCAATTGTAAACGGCGCATCGGCATACCATATCCCCGTATGTTTCAACTGAACGTGTTCAAGGGGTGTCGGACACTGACTGTTCAATACAGGTACCATTACGCCTTCTCCGCTTGTCAGCCTGCTTTCCAAAATGCTGTTCTGATGATCGGAAGACCCTGCATCAAATGAGCCGCCGAACAGCACCCGATTATAGGTATTGAATACGGGAGGCGTACATTCATTGAAATGAAATGTCGCCATCCGTGGCGTATTGGCAGCTACATACTTGTTGGTGGCATTTATGGCAAAACCATCGATATAGCTGTAATCGATTTGTTTGAGAATTTTGGATTGGTAGTCGCGTATCAGCTTCAGCCTCCCAAAATGGTCGTATTCATAATACTGGATATTGCCAGCCGGTCCTGTCATACTGCTTACGCCAACAAGAGGAACATAAGTAAACGAGTTAACCATTGTTCCCGTGCCGGACCGGAGGTTATTTAAGTCGCCGATCAACTGGGCGTCGTTGAGCGGTTGATCCAGTATGGATTCGGTAACAAGCGCCTTGGCTGCCGTGTAATTCATGCCTTTCACTTCCGCTACCGGGTATTGGGAATTGTACCCCCAGAGGTAAGCGGTGGTAATTCCGTCTACGCCCGTCTTCTGGGTGAGGTTGCCATAAGTATCATAACTGTTAAAGGTTACTTCCGTTACAGGAGCACCACTATTGATGGAGGTTTGAACGGAAGCAGGCGCGTAGCTACCCGTTCCGCCGGCAAAAAGGGCATAATTGGTAGTGGTTTTGCGCGTGGATGAGTTCACCGTATTGATTTCCTCTACCACCGGCGAGATAATGTTCTTCGCCACCATGTCCGCATATACGGTTTGGGATGCAAAATCGTAGGGATATTTGAACTGCTGCGTCATGCTTTGATTCTTACTGTTGACAGTCACAATCCGCGTCGGTTGCATGTACGCCGGATTATCGTAATAATAGGTGCTGGTCTTGGTCAGGCTTTCCGTTCCCTGGAAAATAGTTTCAACTTTAGTTTGCGGCAGAAGCCTGCCGATCTTTACATGGTATTGACCGGCAATAAAATCCGATTGTGTTTTCAGATAACCACCCGACTGGAAACTGGAAGTAGGGTCATACAGAACGCTTTCCGATACGCCCGTGTACAGCGTACCGGCGAGGGGCACATACATATTCTGCAAAAATGCATACACTACCCTGACCTGCTGCGGGGTAAACATAGCCGTATAAGTATATGATTGCTGGTGTACCGGCTGATATACACCGTTATTGTTCTTATAAGACGTAACGGACTGCAAAGCCCCCATCGGCCAGTCTGCATACTGGTAAGGAACATTCGTGCCCGGAACTACAGACGGCATGTTCTGATAGGCCGCAAACTGATACGGGCTCAGATACTTGTGTACGGTTTTACCGGTCACAACCCCATGGTCGCGATTGTATTCCGTTACCTGCATATAATAGATCGGCGATCCGTTCTGATAGGTAAGGTCCTGGTTACTGGCCGGGAAATAC
>CBINIO010000324.1:0-5426 GCA_966250725.1 uncultured Chitinophaga sp. | reverse complement strand
GGGCTTCGGCCACGTATTGCTCGCGGGTATAGGTGATGAACTGGTTCTCGGGAACACGGCCGGCGTTTTCCAGCACGAGGTTGCATTGCTCGATCACCTGGTAGAAGGACGTCCAGCTGAACAGGATGTCTTCCCACTGGCGGGTGCCGCCAAGCACGGAACGGATGCGGTTTACTTTCAGGTCGTTATCGAGGTTGTTCCTGATAGGGTCGCGGCCAACCGCTATGAAGCTGGAAGCGCGGCGGTCGCCGTACATGTAAAAACGCGGATGGTAACCGTTCTCGTCGTTGGCAAGCTTCGGGCTTTCGGACAAGGTTTTGCGCAGCAATGCGTATGCGCCCGCCACCGCGCCGTCCAGGTCGCGCTCTGAAGACCAGAAAGTGGCGTCCGGTATCTGGTCGATCGGGTTGATCTCCAGCTGCTTTTTGCACGACAGCGCGGAGAAGCCCACCAGGCAAAACATCACATAATATATTCCTCTTTTCATACTAATACTTTTAAACTAATTAGAAGGTAACATTCAGGCCCAGCGTCATTTTGCGGCTCAGCGGGTAGTTCCTGCCCCGGTCGTAGCCGGAGGGGAATTCCACCGCTTCCGGATCGCGGCCGGAGTATTTGGTGATGATGAACACGTTTTCCGTGTTGCCGTACGCCATTACGCGCTCGATGCCGAAACGCTTCAGGAACTTGCCGGGCAGGTTGTAGCTCAGCATTACGTTCTTCAGGCGCAGGAACGATGCGTCCTCCACAAATGCGCTTTTATAATCGTAAACGTTCCAGAAGGTCTGGATGGAACCCGTCCAGTAATCGAGCGTGGGGAAACGCGCGTCTTTACCGCCGCGGTCGCCGGGCGCGAAACCGTAGATATCGTATTCGCTCATCGGCGGAATGCCGCCCCAGTCGAGAGAGTTGCCGTTGAAGTAGTCAAAGGTGGTATAGTTCGGGTTGTAGCCGCCCACTACTTTGGTGGAGTTCCAGTAACGCTGCAAAGCGGAGTTCACCACTTTCACGCCCCAACGGAAGTTGAACATCATGTCGAGCGTAAAACCTTTCCAGGAAACGGTGTTTACCCAGCCGCCGTCGATCTTCGGCGTGGGATCGCCCACCCAGGTGCGGTCGTTCACTTCGCGCGAGCCGTCGCCGTTCAGGTCGTTGATCTTATAGTCGCCGTTCAGGTCGAGGAAACGCGGGGCGCCTTCGCGGTACGGAAGGTAGCCGTAATCGAAGTAAAGTTTTTTACCGGTGAAGGGATCGACCGGCACATCGTCGTTGCTCTGCCATACGCCGTCGTTCACCATGAATACGAAACCGTAAGGCGCGGCGCCCACTTTTACCATGGTCACGTTGTCGAGCATAAACGGACGGTTGTTGTTGGGCAGCTTCGCTACCTGCGTGGTGTTGCGGGCCAGCATGAAGCGGGTCGTCCAGCTGACGGGGCTCTTATCGCCCAGCACGTTCACGCTCAGGGTCATCTCAAAGCCCTTGTTCAGCATGTCGATACCGTTGCGTTTGATGACGCTGTAACCGGAGCTGGTTGGCAGCTGCTCGTCATAGGTACCGCCTTCGGTATAACGCTGGTAGATGTCGCCGATAAGGCTGATACGGCCTTTCAGCGCGGAAAGCTCGATACCGAGGTTCGTCTGGTCGGAATATTCCCATTGCAGATCGGGGTTCTGCATCTGGTTGAAGTTCTGTATCGCCACTTTGGTGCCGCCATAGCTGCTCACGTACCTGTAGGAAGGTTCGTTGAAACCGCCGGCGTTCGCGTTCAGCGAGCTTACGCTGGCGAAGTTCTCCACGTACTGGTTGGCGGTTTTACCCCAGCTCACGCGCACTTTCGCTTCATTCAGCCAGGGCAGGTTGTCTTTCACCCACTGCTCTTCGGCGATGCGCCATGCGGCGGACACGGTGGGGAAATAACCCCATCTTTTGGTGGGCGCCAGCTTGGAGGAACCGTCCGCGCGGATAGACGCGTCCACCAGGTATTTTTCACGGAAACCGTAGTTCACCTTGCCCAGCACGGATGACGTCGCGTTAGCCCCGTAGCCGGTCCTGGTGTTCGTATTCTCGGGGCTGAAGCCCTGTACGATCTGGATATTGTCGGACGAACCGCCCTTCGCGTCTATCTGCGTGATCTCTATGGTGTTCTTGTTGAACTCCTGCACGAGGAACGCGCCGAAGTTGTGGTCGTTGTTGTCGGTGTAATGGTTCCATGACAGCTGGTTGGTCCAGGTGTAGCCGTTGCTGATGGAATTGTATTGCCCGGCATCGGATGAATTATTATTGGCCACGGACGCGAAGAAATAATCGCGTTTATCGTTCGCATAGCTCAGCGATCCGGTGGAAGTGAACATGATCTCGGGCGTAACGGCGTACATCAGCTGCAGGCTCGTGTTCACGGTATTGGTGTAGTTCTTGTCCCTGTTGAGCCGGTACGCGTCCAGCATACCGCCGCCGTACGGGCTTTTGTCGGGTATCATGTAGGTGGATGAAGGGATGCTCCAGATACCGCGCGAGCTGATGCCCTGGCCGTTCTTGCTGTTGCCGCGGCTGCGGTCGGTGCGGCCGAGATAGGTCTGCATCACGATGGTCGTCTTTCTGTTCGGCAGCAGGCGGCCGGTGAAGTTGGCGGTGTAACGTTTGAAGCCGGTGTTGATCAGGATGCCGTCTTCACTGTAATAGCCGCCGCCGATGCGGTAGTTGCCCATATCGTTGCCCGCGGAGATGCTGGCGTCGTAGTTCTGGATCCTGCCGGTGCGGAAGTACATGCTCTGCCAGTCGGTAGAGTTGTTGAAGAACGGGTTGAGGGAGTCCGTCATCTGGATGGGCATGCCGCTCATGAGCTGATCGTAGCGCGCAAAACGCTGCCAGATGTCCACCTTCGCCTCACGTTCCGCTTTACCGCCGAGGATGGGGAACAGCGAAGGCGCGAAGTTGATACCGTTATACGCGCGCAGGTCGATCTTCGGCTTGCCGGTTTTGGCGGTCTTTGTTTTGATGATGATTACGCCGTTGGCGCCGCGCGAACCGTAAATGGCCGCAGCGGCCGCATCCTTTAATACGTCGATGGACTCGATGTCGTTCGGGTTCAGCCAGGAAATGGGACTGTTGCCGGTACCCAGTGCGTTGGCCGTAAAACCTTTGGCGGACGCACGGTCCGCCGGTACCTGGATACCGTCCACTACAAACAATGGATCAGAGAAAATACGGTCGTCGTTGAAGCTGGACGCTACGCTGGCGTTGCCCCTGATAAATACCGGGGCGCCAACGCCAGGCATGCCGCCGTTGTTCACCACGGACAAACCGGCCACGCGGCCCTGCAGCAGGTTCACCACGCTGGCAGCCGGGATGTTCTGGATCTCCTCGGCGTCGAGCCGGGTTACGGAAGTGGTCAGCGTTTTACGCTTCTTCTGCTCGTAACCGGTGATCACCACGTCTTTCAGCTGCTGCGCGTCCGTTTGCAACACTACTGAATAATCGCTCCGGGTGCCCACCTTGACGGTTTGTTTGGCATACCCCATAAAGGTGAACTCCAGCACGGGGTTCGCTCCTTTTAAGGTCAAAGAGAATTTGCCGCTCACATCTGACGCGGTACCGTTGGAAGTTCCGGCTTCCCGGATCGAAACGCCTGGCAGCGCTTCGCCCTTGCTGTCTTTAACAGTTCCGGAAACTTTTCTGCCCTGTGCCATGGCAACGGAATACACCATCCCCATGAGGACGACCAACAAAAAGAGTAGCTTCTTGGTCATAGATATTGAATTGATAAAAATGTAACGATGCTGTTCCTGTCCTTGATCTGTCTAGGTTGATAAATTACATGCCTGGTCACTGTCCATACATGCGTTAAACAATAAGAGCTTTTATAAATTTTGGCTGTAGTTAAAATGCAGACGTTCTATCGTCCTCCCGTTCCCCGATCTTTAAAACAATAAAGAGATTGTGCCTATCATTACAAACTGTCTGATCGAAAGGTATAACCTCTAAATTTTTGTTAAAAATCCCGCTGATAATCATGATACTCCCGAGACAAATAACGGTCTCCGCCCGCCAATGCCCGTTTCCAGGAAAAGCGGGTCGATTAGCAAATGAAAATCACTTAGTTATAAAGTGATTTATTTAGCAATTGTGGAAATGTTATCAAAAATGGTTAAAATACGATCGGCTGGAGGTAAAATATCATCAAAAATGCAAGAATCGCATGACTTTCGCATGACAAACAGGTTAGGGCGGGTTTTTAAAGCCAGGGAGAAAGCCACAAAAAAGCTCCTCACGGTACCGGCTACACGCCGTCACAAACCGGCCGCAGCGCCGGCGGAAGGCGGTATCGCGGAGCGGCCGGCATTCCTCCGCCAGATTCAATTGGCAGACATTTTGCGAATGACTATTTTTGTCGGATAAATAACGGTGTTCCCTGAGAAAAATACGTAAAATATTGACCATCACCCTGCTTAGCCTGCTGGGCCTGGTACTGTTGGTCAGTATCCTCATCAATATCCCTGCCGTGCAAAACCTGCTGGTGCGCGAAGTGACCGCGCGCATTTCCAAACAGCTGCAAACCCGCGTGGAGATCAAAAACGTCAATTTCCGGCTCTTTAACAGCATGCGCCTCGAGGGCGCCCTTATCGAAGACCGCCATCGCGATACCATTTTATATGCGGGGGCATTACAGGTGCGCATCACCGACTGGTTCTTCATCCAGGACAAGCCCGTGCTGAAGTTCATCGGCCTCGAAGACGCAAAGATCAACCTCCTGCGGCCCCGCAACGATTCTCTATGGAACTACCAGTTCATCGTCGACGAATTCGGCGGCAGCCCTTCCCCACAGCCTACCACCCAAAAAAGATCCGGTATTTCGCTCGATCTCAAACGGGTGGACCTCCGGCGCGTGACCTTTAATATCGTTGACGGATGGGTGGGTGAAGACATGCATGTAGCCGCCAGCCGCATCTTCCTCGACGCCGAACGGCTCGACCTCCGGTCGCACGACGTGCAGATCAACCAGCTGCTGCTCGACCAGCCCGAATTTATCATTTCCAGCTACGACGCCAGCCCGCTGCGCAAACGGCGCCCGCCGGCCGTAGCCATGCCCAAAGCCGTGGTCGATTCCCTGAAACCCGCGCCCCTGCGATGGAATGCGGACAACTGGAAGCTCGTCGTAAAAACGCTCAGCATCAAAAACGGCCTCTTCGGCGTCAACAACCTGCGCGATTCCGTGCCCAGCACGCCCGGCGTGTTCGATCCCTCGCGCATCCGCTTCGGGAACATCAACCTGAGCATCACCAACAGCAGCCTCGTAAAAGACAGCATATATGCAGACCTCGTGCTCAGCACCAAAGAGCGCAGCGGCTTCGAGGTGAAGTCGCTGAAAAGCCGTTTCAAAATGAGCCCCGTGGAAATGGAGTTCACCCGGCTGGACCTGCGCACCA
>CBINIO010000323.1:0-5427 GCA_966250725.1 uncultured Chitinophaga sp. | reverse complement strand
AGGTGCTCGACGACGCCAAACATCCCGACGGCAAGATCCACAAGCACAACTCCGGCGACCTGTACGACCTGATCGCCGCGGGCGCCAACTACTCCAAACCCGTCGGAGAATGGAACACCGCGAAGATCATCAAGAAAGACGGCAAGCTCACCCTCATCTTCAACGGTCACAAAACCGCCGAAACGACCATGGGCACCGCCGAATGGAAGCAGCTCGTAAGCAACAGCAAGTTCAAGACCTGGGAAGGTTTCGGCGATTATGCCAAAGGCCATATCGCATTGCAGGACCACGGCAACAAAGTGTGGTACAGGAATATCAAGATCAGAGAACTGTAATTGACCTATGCTCGATAAAAAACACCTCCTGCTCCTGCTGGTGATACTGGTAGCGGGCTCGTCCTTCAAAAAAGCAAAACCCAGGCTGCTGGTGTTCTGCAAAACCGCGGGTTTCCGCCACGACTGCATTCCCGTAGCCAAGCTGGCGATGCTGAAGCTCGGTGCTGAAAACGGGTTTGATGTGGACACCACCGAAGACGCTTCGCGCTTCACCACGCAAAACCTGAAACGCTACAAAGCCGTGATGTTCCTCAACACCACCGGCAATGTGCTCGACGAGGCGCAGCAAACCGCCATGGAATCCTATATCCGCCACGGCGGCGGTTACATCGGCGTGCACGCGGCCACCGATACGGAGTACGACTGGCCCTGGTACAACCAGCTGGTAGGCGCCTATTTTCTCAGTCATCCCCGCCAGCAAACCGCCACGCTGCAGGTAGTGGACAGGAAACATCCTGCCACCCGGCACCTGGACGAAAGCTGGGTGAGGAAGGACGAATGGTACAATTTCAAAAGCATTGTGCCCGGCCTGCATGTACTGATCAAAATAGACGAGAAGTCCTACGAGGGCGGGAAAAACGGCGACAATCATCCCATGAGCTGGTGCCGGGAATTCGGCGGCGGCCGCATGTTCTACACCGAACTGGGCCATACCAAAGAATCCTATAAGGAAGACGCCTTCCTGAAACATGTGCTCGGGGGGATCGAATACGTAACCGGGTTAAAAAAATGAGCACGGGACGATACAACATATTATCACGTAGAGACGCAAGCAATTGCGTCTCTACGCGCTTTTGCACAACCACGTTTACATTACAAACACGATTTACTCAATGAGAAATTCATTTTTACTGCTGATCCTGGCTATGACGGCCCTTGGCATCATGAGCTGCTCCAAAACCAGGCCCGGCAAGCCCAGGGTGCTGGTGTTCTCCAAAACCGAAGGGTTCCGCCATGCCTCTATACCTGCCGGCATCCAGGCCATTCAGAAACTGGGCGCCGAAAACGGTTTTGATGTGGATACCACCGAAGACGCAACGCGTTTTACGGAAGATTCGCTCGCCCAATACTCCGCCATCATCTTCCTCAACACCACCGGGGATGTGCTCAACAACCGCCAGGAAGCCGACTTTGAAAGATATATCCAGGCCGGCGGCGGTTACGTGGGCATTCACTCCGCCACCGATACCGAATACGACTGGCCCTGGTACGGCAAGCTCGCCGGCGCTTATTTCCACGACCATCCCGCCGGCACCGCGAAAGCGAAGCTGGTCGTGCTGGACAAAAATCACCCTTCCACCAAAGACATTCCCGACAACTGGGAGCATACCGACGAATGGTACAATTTCAAGGACGTGAACCCCGATACCAAAGTGCTGCTGAAAGTGGACGAAAAATCATACAAAGGCGGCACCATGGGCGACGAGCACCGCATCAGCTGGTATCATGAATACGACGGCGGCCGCGCCTGGTACACCGAGCTGGGCCATACCGAAGAATCCTACACCGAACCCGTTTACCTGAAACATATTCTCGGCGGTATTCAATACGCCATCGGCAAAAACCGCGTGCTCGATTATGCCAACGCAAAAACGAAACGTGAGCCTGACGAAGACCGCTTCACCAAACAAATGCTCACCAGCGGCGAATTTTTCGAGCCTACCGAAATGGCTATCCTGCCCAACCTGGACATCCTGGTAGCGCAGCGCCGCGGCGAAATTCTGCTGTACAGCGAAGCGCGCAAGAACCTCACGCAGGTAGGTTTCCTGAACGTATATCACAAAACGGACGTAAAAGGCGTGAACGCGGAAGAAGGGCTGCTCGGTCTTGCCGCCGACCCCAACTTCGCGAAGAACAATTACATTTACCTGTTCTATTCCCCGGCCGATACTTCCGTGAACAGGCTGAGCCGCTTTACGTTCAAAGACAATAAAGTGATCCCTGAAAGCGAAAAGATCATTCTCCAGTTTTATTCGCAACGCCAGATATGCTGCCACACCGGCGGTTCCATCGCTTTTGGCGGCGACGGGCTGCTGTACCTGTCCACCGGCGACAACACCACGCCCTTTGACGAGCCCAACCAGCCTTACGTAAGCAAAGGCTACGGCCCCACGGACGACCGTCCCGGCCACCTGCAGTACGACGGCCGCAGAACTTCTTCCAACACCAACGACCTCCGCGGCAAGATCATCCGCATCCGCGTGAAGGAAGACGCCAGTTACGAGATACCCGAAGGCAACCTCTTCAAACAGACCGATAAAACAAGGGCGGAGATCTACGCCATGGGCACCCGCAACCCTTACCGCATTTCCGTGGACCGTAAAACCAATTACGTGTACTGGGGCGAAGTAGGGCCGGACGCGTCCAACAACGATTCCATGCGCGGCCCGCGCGGTTACGACGAGATCAAACAGGCGAAAAAAGCCGGTTATTTCGGTTACCCGCTGTTCATCGCGAACAACCAGCCTTACCGCGCTTTCGATTATGAAACAGGTGTTTCGGGCCCGGCATACGATCCAGCCAAACCGATCAACAATTCCCGCAACAATACCGGTTTGACCGAATTGCCGCCGGCAACGTCCGCTTTTATCTGGTACCCCTACGCCAAATCCGAAGAGTTCCCGCTCGTGGGAGCCGGCGGCCGCAACGCGGAAGCAGGCCCGGTGTATTACAGCGAGTTTTATCCGAAAGAAACGCGTTTCCCCGATTACTACAACGGCAAACTCTTCATCTACGACTGGATACGCGGCTGGATCATGGCCGTGACCATGGACAAGGACGGCAACTACCAGAAGATGGAACGTTTTATGCCCGGCACCAAATTCAACGCGCCGATCGATATGGAAATGGGTCCCGACGGCAGGCTGTACGTGCTGGAATACGGCCACGGCTGGTTCAGCAAGAACGCCGATGCAGGGCTTGCCCGCATTGACTATAACGGCGGCAACCGCGCGCCCACGGCTACCCTGAAAGTAGAGAAGCTCACCGGCGGCCTTCCTTTCAAAGTGAAGCTGGACGCAGAGAACGCCGTTGATCCCGATGGCGACCCGATCACTTACGTATGGAACTTCGGCAACGGCAACAAGCTCGAAACCAAGGAGCCGCATGCGGAATACACGTTCAACACCGCGGGCGAATACCCCGTGTTCGTAGACGTGACCGACGATAAAGGCGCCAGCTCCCGCACGAAAATGGTCAACGTATACGCCGGCAACGAAACGCCGGAAGTAAAGATCAATATTCTCGGCAACCAGCAGTTCTATTTCCCCGGCAAACAGGTGCGCTATGAAGTAAGCGTAACGGACAAGGAAGACGGCAGCACGGCCGCCGGAACGCTCGACGCCGCCAACCTGTACATCAAAGGCGTGTACATGGAAGGCAAGGACAAAGCGGCTATGAGCCAGGGGCACCAGATCATTTCCGGCGCTATCGCCGGCAAGAACATCATGGAGACCTCCGACTGCGCCACCTGTCATAAAACGAACGAAAAATCCATCGGCCCGAGCTTTATGCAGGTAGCCGAGAAATACAAACCCGACCCGAAATCGCCCGAATATCTCGCACAAAAGATCATCAAAGGCGGCGGCGGCGTTTGGGGCGAAACCGCGATGAGCGCGCACCCGAACATCTCCAACTCCGAGGCCAGACAGATCGTGGAATACATCTTTTCGCTGGCCGGCGGCGACAAACAGGAGCCGAGCCTGCCCGTGACCGGCAGCGTGAACCCCACGATGGGCAAGGAGCTGAAAGACAAAGGCATTTTGTACCTGATGGCTTCCTACACCGATAAAGGCGGCAAAGGCATCCGCCCGATCACCGGCACGGCCAACGCCGAGCTGCGCAACGCGAGGTTCCAGGCCACCAGCTACGCCAAAGTGGACGCGGCCGCCACGGTCGAGATCAGCGGCAAAAAACTGCTGATCCCCACGGCCAGTTCCTGGGCGTCTTACCGCCCCATGGACCTCACGGATGTAACCGGCCTGGAGCTGAGCTATTTTGTGCAGGAAGTGCCGCAGCACGGTTATACCGTTGCTCTTCACCTCGACAGTCCGGCCGGCCAGCAGCTGGGCACTGCCAACATCGGCGCGGGCGCGGCGGCAGGCAAGCCGAACACCGCCACCCTCAATTTCCCTGCGGTGACCGACGGGAAAAAACATGCGCTGTACCTGGTATTCAAAGCGGCGGACGCTGCCGAGAAAGCGCCGGTAGGCGTAGATGTGGTGAGGCTTTTGGCGAAGTAAGTTTTTGATTTTTTTTATAGGGAAGGAAGGGTCGGTTGATCCTTCCTTTTCTTTTTTGGCAAATCCTACTTTTTGCTGTACATTTGAGCGTACTCATTTAAGTACGTATTGTTGTACGAATCTCATTTTTTATGGAAGTTGTGAACTACAGCGAGTTCAGACACTCATTAAAGGCGCATCTCGATAATGTCACTGACAATTACGATACGCTGATCGTTCCGCGTGGGGAAGACAAGGGGGTAGTGATCATTTCGCTGGCGGAATGGAATTCCATCCAGGAAACATTACATCTTTTAAAGTCTGAAAAGAACAGGGACAGGTTGATGGAAGCGCTGAACCGCGCCGATAAAGGAACAAAAGAAGAACATGATTTAATCGACTAAAAAATGAATTTATCGTGGGACCCCTTAGCCTGGGAGGATTATCTGTATTGGCAACAGACAGACAGGAGAATCCTCAAAAAAATCAACGAACTGATCAGAGACACCATGCGGCAGCCCTTCGAAGGATTAGGGAAGCCGGAAGGTTTAAAGGCGAACTTTGCAGGATGCTGGTCGCGCAGGATAGACCAGGAACACCGGCTGGTGTATAAAGCATACGACGACAGGATTCATATCCTGATGTGCCGGTATCACTATTAAAATGCAAAAAAAAGCCACCCTGGCGGCCTTCCACATCAGATATTTTTCCTTCAACCGATCTTCATCATCTTTTTCCGCATCTTTTTAGCGCGTTTCTGGCTGGTGCTTACAAAGTTCACCAGCAGCACCACTATCAGGATAAAAAGCCCGAAAAACTCGCGGGTGTCCTCGATCCAGCGATACGCCGCCAGCAGCGCCGCCGGGCCGAGG
>CBINIO010000322.1:0-5432 GCA_966250725.1 uncultured Chitinophaga sp. | reverse complement strand
ATAAAATTAGTTTGTAAACTAAAATAATAGTTTTACATTTGAAGAGAGACAGGTACCGTCCTCACCAAACTGAAAAAAAAATGAAAACGCTGACCAAAGCAGAAGAACAGATTATGCAGGTATTATGGAAGCTGGGCCCTTCGTTCGTGAAGGACCTGGTGGAAGAAATGCCCGAGCCGCGGCCGCATTACAACACCGTTTCCACCCTTGTAAAGATCCTGGTGGAAAAAGGGTTCGTCAATTTCAAGGCCTATGGCAAAAGCCATCAGTATTACGCGCTCATCAGCAAGGAAGAGTACAGCCACAAAACGGTGAAGAACCTTGTGAAAGGTTATTTCGAAGGCTCTTTCAGCAACATGGTCTCCTTCTTCGTAAAAGAAAAGGACATGAGCGTGAGCGATCTTGAAAAGCTCCTGCAACAGATCAAACAATCCAAAAACACGGAAAAATGACGCCCTTTCTTGCCTATCTCGTCAAGGTGATCGTGTGCTCGGGCATCCTGTACGCGTATTACCACCTGGCCTTGCGCAACAACCGCTTTCACCAGTGGAACCGTTTTTACCTGCTCGCCATTACCGTGCTGAGCCTGGCGGTGCCGCTGCTGCGGATACCGCTCTCTTTCACGGGCGCGCAGGCGCCGGGCATTTACGTGTATACGGCACAGGTAGTGACCCTTCGCGACCAGGTGTTTACCGCGGCGGCATCGCCCGGCGCGCCGCAGCTGAGCCTTACCGCTTTGCTGTACGGTCTTGTGATGGCGCTGATGGCGCTCCGTATCGGCTGGGGATATTTCAAAATACTGCAGCTGGTGCGCAGCAGCCGCATCGAACGCGTGCTGTCGTACAGCCTCGTGCTCTCAAAGCAGATCGCGGCGCCGTTCTCTTTTTTCCGTTTTATTTTCTGGAACAGTGGCATGAGCGCTTCCACGCCGGAAGGGCGGCAGATGCTGCGGCACGAGATCGTGCATTTGCAGGAAAATCACAGTACGGACAAGCTGTTCAGGGAGATCGTGACGGCCGTCTGCTGGATCAACCCGTTCTTCCACCTGATCAAACGCGAGCTGTCGCTGGTGCATGAATTCATTGCAGACAAACGTTCCGTCGAGAACGGCGACGCGGCGGCTTACGCGCAAACCATTCTTCACGCTGCCTTACAGGCAGGTCCTGCGTTTCATCTTACGAACAACTTTTCCCATCAACCGATTAAACGAAGGATTCTTATGCTCACTCAATCCCGTACATTCCGTTTCAGCTACCTCCGCAGGGCGATGATCGTGCCGGTAGCGCTGCTGATATTCAGTTCGCTTGCGTTCGTGACAGAAGAAAAAATGGACCGTCTCAGCGACAACCTGAACATTACCATTGCGCAGCCCGATGCGCCGGAGATAGCCGTCAAACCGGCCGCCGCGGCCGATACCACGCCGCTGAAAGAGCCGCACATCACCAAACAGGAGATCTTCACTTTCGTGGAGCAGCCACCCACCTTCCCCGGCGGCGACGAGGCGCTCAACAAATACCTGGCTTCCAATATCCGTTACCCGAAAGCCGCGCGGGACAAAAAGATCGGCGGCACGGTGTTCGTTTCGTTCGTCGTGGCGGACGATGGCCGCGTGCTGTTCGTTAAGACCGTAGGCGCCAAAAAAGGCGGCGGGCTGGAAGAAGAAGCCATGCGCGTGGTGAAAAAAATGCCGAAATGGACGCCCGGCAAGCAGAACGGCCGCAACGTGAACGTGCAGTTCAACCTGCCTATCCGTTTCACGCTGGCGCCTCCCCCGCCTCCCGCTCCGGCGAAAGGCGCGAAACAGCCGGGCGCCAACGGCGTATTTACGTTTGTTGAGGTCCCGCCCACTTTTAAAGGCGGCGATGCGGCGCTGAATAAATACCTTTCCTCCAATATCCGTTACCCGCACGAGGCCGCCGAAAAGGGGGTACAGGGAACCGTATTCGTTAGTTTCGTGGTAGACAGGAACGGCGCATTGAACAATGTAAGAACGGTAGGCGCCAAAAAAGGCGGCGGGCTGGAAGAAGAAGCGATACGCGTGGTGAAAGCCATGCCCGGATGGACGCCCGGCAGGCAGGATGAAAAGAACGTGGCGGTGGCGTTTAACCTGCCGATAAGGTTTACTTTACAGGAATAGAGCAAACATCTAAATATTGGCAAATAACAGGCGCTGAGCTTTTGCTCAGCGCCTTTTTTTATGACCTGGAAATCTGCGAGGTGTTAACACCTTCGCCCGAATACAAAAAGCTCTACTAACTGAAATACGTAAGGTGTTAACACCTTCCTTCCGGGAAACTTCAAAAACAGCTAGCCGTGTGGTGTTAACACCTTCCCCCGAATACAAAAAAATCAACCAACTGAAATACGTAAGGTGTTAACACCTTCCCTCCGGGAAACTTCAAAAACAGCTAGCCATGAGGTGTTAACACCTCTGCCCGAATACAAAAAGCTCAACCAACTGAAATACGGAAGGTGTTAACACCTTCCCCGGACCCCGAAAATCCGCCCAAAAAAAAGCCGGCCGAAAAAATATCAGCCGGCTTTCCCAATATCTCAAAAAATACTTCTACACATACACAAACTCCCCATACTCACTCTTCACCGTCACCTTCTTCTCCGGACCGTCCGTTACCCTGCCCACCACCTGCGCGTCGATGCTGTAAGTCTGGCTGATGCGGATGATGTCGTCCGCGATATGTTCGGGCACGTACAGCTCCATCCTGTGGCCCATGTTGAACACCTGGTACATTTCCCTCCAGCTCGTGCCGGATTGCTCCTGTATCAGGCTGAAAAGCGGCGGTATGGGGAAAAGGTTGTCCTTGATCACGTGCAGCTTGTCGATAAAGTGCAGCACCTTGGTTTGCGCGCCGCCGCTGCAATGCACCATGCCGTGCACGTCCGCGCGGAAATGCGCCAGCACCTGGCTGATCACCGGGGCGTAGGTGCGCGTGGGGCTCAGCACGAGCTTGCCCGCGGTCACCGGCGCAAAACCGGGAATGTCTATCATATCGGTCAGCGCTTTTTTGCCGCTGAACACAAGCTCTTTCGGGATGCCGGGGTCGTAGCTTTCCGGGAATTTTTCCGCCACGGTTTTATTGAACACGTCGTGCCGGGCGGACGTAAGCCCGTTGCTGCCCATGCCGCCGTTGTACTCCCTTTCGTAGCTGGCCTGGCCGTATGAGGAAAGCCCTACGATCACGTCGCCCGGCCGGATGCGGTCGTTGGAGATCACGTCCGCGCGTTTCATGCGGCAGGTTACCGTGGAATCGACGATGATGGTGCGCACGAGGTCGCCCACGTCCGCCGTTTCGCCGCCGGTGCTGTATATGCCCATGCCGTAGCTGCGCAGCTCCTCGAGTATTTCTTCGGTGCCGTTGATGATGGCGGCGATCACTTCGCCGGGCACGAGATTTTTATTGCGCCCGATGGTGGAGGAAAGCAGAATGTTGTCCGTAGCGCCCACGCACAGCAGGTCGTCGGTGTTCATGATGATCGCGTCCTGCGCGATGCCGCGCCATACGCCGAGGTCGCCGGTCTCTTTCCAGTAGGCGTAGGCGAGCGACGATTTGGTGCCGGCGCCGTCCGCATGCATGATGTTGCACCATTCCGCGTCGCCGCCGAGAATGTCGGGGATGACCTTGCAGAATGCCTGCGGGAATAACCCTTTGTCGATATTACGGATGGCGTTGTGCACATCCTCCTTGCCGGCGGAAACGCCTCTTTTGGCGTAAAGGTTTTGGTCCACGATTGTCCTGAATTAGCTGTATTAAAGTGCAAAAGTATTGTAATCCGTTCAAAACATTTAGATTTGCACGGCGTTTTTGAAAATATGATCGCATAACCATGCAGGTTCACAGAGATTTACAACAACTGCCCGTTTTCAGGAATGCCGTGATCACGATCGGCACTTTCGACGGGGTGCATACCGGCCACCAGCACATTCTGCGCCAGCTGCAGGAAGCGGCGGCGGCCTGCAACGGCGAAACGGTCATTATCACTTTCGACCCGCACCCGCGGGAAGTGCTGAACCCGCAAAACCAGCCGGTGTGGCTGCTTACCACGCTCGAAGAAAAAATTCAGCTGCTGGAGAAATTCGGCATTCATCATCTCGTGGTGGTGCCTTTTACCAAAACGTTCTCCGAGCTGTCCGCCAGGGCTTACCTGGAAGATTTCCTCATCCGCACTTTTCACCCGCATACCATCATCATCGGGTACGACCACCGTTTCGGCCACAACCGCGAGGGCGGGCTGGAGCTGCTGGAAGCGGAGCAGCAGCAATACGGCTTCCGCCTGCTGGAAATACCGCAGCAGGTAGTGCACGACCTGGCCGTAAGCTCCACCAAGATCCGCAAAAGCCTGCAGGAAGGCGCTACCGCGCTGGCCGACGAATTGCTGGGTTATCCCTATTTCATCAACGGCACGGTGGTGCATGGCGACAAAATGGGCCGCAGGCTGGGTTTCCCCACGGCCAACATTCACCTGCCCGATCCGCGCAAGCTCATCCCCGCGCAGGGCGTGTATGCGGTAACGGCAGCCGTGGGCGGCCAATGGCACAAAGGCGCGCTCAATATCGGCACCCGCCCCACTTTCAACGGCAGCGAACAGCGCATAGAAGTGTACATCCTCGATTTTGACAAAGACATTTACGGCGAGCCCATCCGCGTGGATTTTCTCGAATACATCAGGCCCGATAAAAAATTTGATTCGGTAGAAGCCCTGGTGGAGCAGATGAAAGACGACGTGCGGCAGGCGAGATCCGTTACCTCAAGGCCGTAAGAGCCGGAACACCAGCTCCTTCAGCAACTCCCCGTCCCCGCTTCCGCTGTCGCCGATGCCGATGCTGCGCAGGTTGTATTGGTGCAGCAAAAGAATGGCGCGCTCCGTTCCTTCCGGCCCGAACTTGCGCGCCGCGGCGGTATAATCTTTCAGGAAAAAGGGATGCACGCCCAATGCGGCGGCCATTTCCTTCTCCCCTCCCCTGATGCCGAACAGGAGGTTCATTTTGGCGAAATAATTATAAAGCGCCGGTATCAGCATCTGGATGGGCGCGGCTTTGGGGTTGGCGCTGAAATACCACACGATGCGCATCACTTTCGCCATGTCCATCTGGCCGATGGCGTTCTGCAATTCGAATACGTTGTATTCCTTGCTGATGCCCACATATTTTTCGATATCGCTTTCGTCGATCTTTTTTCCTTCGGGAAGGTTTACCAGCAGCTTGTCTATCTCTTTTGCGATGCGCGAAAGATCGTTGCCGATGTGGTCCGCCAGCAGGATGCAGGCTTTCTCCGATATGGCAAGCCCCTGGCTGCGCACGTAGGCTTCAGCCCAGGAGGGCAGCTGGTTGTCGTACAGCTTTTTGGTGGACAGCATTACGCCGCGGTCCTTGATGAGCTTCGCCATTTTGCTGCGTCCATCTATTTTGCCCTGTT
>CBINIO010000321.1:0-5442 GCA_966250725.1 uncultured Chitinophaga sp. | reverse complement strand
GCACCTTAAAGCGCAGCCCGGCGCCGGTGTTCACCCAGGCCACCCGGGTGCCCCTTCCGGGGCCGTTGTCCAGCACGGCCGTTTCGATGCCGCCGAGCTGCGCGTGATGCGATATTTTATGTTGCCAGTTGTGTTGCATGTTTATTTTTTACCGAGCCTGTCGCTGCTGATGAACATCGAATCTTTTTCGTTGCCGCCGGATTTGATGTACGCCATCAGGTCGCGCAGCTCATCGGGGTTCAGCCGGTTGATAAGACCGGGCAGCATTACGGACACGGTGGAATTGTTCATACCGGTCACGGATTTTTTCTCGATCTCGCGCAGGTCTTTTGGCGAGAACGGGTTTTGCGACACGTAATATTTATCAGCGTCCTGGTTCACGAGCCTGCCGGTCACGGAGCTGCCGTCGTTCAGCGTGAATACGGTGGCCGCGTACTGATCGGAGATGGTTTTGCTCGGCTCGATGATGGCTTCGAGAATGTCTTTGTTGGAGAAGCGCGTGCCCAGCTGTGTAAGGTCGGGACCGGCTACGCCGCCTTCGCCTTTGATGCTGTGGCAGGAGCTGCAGAGCGTGGCGGTGAACATGGCTTTGCCCTGCTCGAAGTTGCGGTTATGCAGGCCGCTGTCGATCACCAGCGTGGCGTCTTCCACTTTCCATCTTCTGCCCGGGCCTTTCGGCTGCACCGTGGCTACGTCGGCGCCGCCGCGGCGTGCGAGCGAGTCGCCGGACATGATATTGAATTTTTCGAACTCGTCTTTGGGCACCAGCGCCAGCGCATTGCGGCGCGCCGCGTCGATAAAGCCGAGGAAGCTGTGGCCGCCTTTATAACCGAACGCGGTGTAATACCATTTGAAATACTGCTCGCGCAGCCCGGGCGTCCAGCCGTCTTTTGCCTGGCTCAGCACGGTGGCGTAATACGTTTGCTGGATGGCCGGCATTTTGGCGAGCATGTTCGCGATGTCCATTCCGTATTGCGGGTTGCGCATGATGAGGTCTTCCGAGGCGGTGGCGGTTTTCTGCTCGTCCGGGTCGTCTTTCGCGGTCGCCAGCAGCGCCATCGTTTTTTCAACGGCCTTCGGCGCGTCGAGGTATACGAGCAGCTTGCTCAGCCCGCGGTTCAGCTGGTTGGTGCTGGCGGGATAATGCGGATCGAGATAAGCGATCAGCGCGGATTGCTGCGCTGCGTCCGGTTTGCCGAATCGGGTGATGCCGAGCTCGATGGCGCGCAGCAGGTCTGACTGCTGGTTTTCGCTGAGCTTGCTGTAATCGATGCTGGTGAGGTGGGTGAACAGCGCGTTCTGCACATCCGGTTTTCCCTGCCGCGCCAGTGCGATGGCCGCCTGTATCGCCGTTTCGGGATCTTTTTCCTGCAGGGCTTTATCCTGCCATTCGGCTACCGGCTGGTTTTCGATGGCGATGCGCGCAGCGAAACGGAGGAACCGGTCCTCATGTTTCAGGAAAGGCCAGGCAGCTTCCACCGCGCCGGCTTTCGGCCCGCCGTGGAACGCTTCCAGCTTGCGGCGCTGCTGCTGCAGATCGGTAGGCTCTACCGCGGCGAGCGCCGTCGTATTTTCTTTGTTGTCCTTGTAATAAATGCGGTAAAGGTCTGATTCCAGCCTGCGGCCGCCCGTGAGGAAATACATCGCGCCGTCGGGGCCGATCACGCCGTCGGTAAGCGGAAGCGGCGCGCCGGAAAGGAATTCTTCCGCGGTAGCGCTATATGAAGCGCCTTTCGGTTCGAGATGCACGGCGTAGATGATGCCAAAGCTCCAGTCGAACGCGAACACGGCTTTTTTATATTTCTCGGGGAAGTGCGCGGTGCCGCCGTACACCACGTTGGTGGGCGAGCCCTGGCCGATGTTGAGAATAGCGGGCAGGTTGTCCGGGAAGGAAGGGCTCCATTTGCCGGTGCCGTGCCTCCAGCCGAATTCCGCGCCGCTGGTCACGTGACAGATGCGCGTGGGGCGGTACCAGGGCATGCCGAAGTCCCACTCCATATCGGAATCGTAAGTGAACAGCTCGCCGGCGTTGTTGAACGCCATGTCGAACGGGTTACGGAAACCGGAAGCGATCAGCTCCCAGTTGGTGCCGGTGGAATCGATATGCGCGATCCAGCCGCCGCGCGCGTGCGACACCTGGTCGTGGCCGTTCGGGTCCTTGATCATGGGCAGCAGGTTGTCCGTGCTGTCCATGGTGCGGCTGCGGTAGCTGTTCATTTCGGGCTGACGGGTGAAGTTGCCCGCGATCACGTACAGCGATTGTTTGTCGGGCGCCATCACGATGCTGTGCGGCCCGTGCTCGCCTTCGCCTTCCAGCTGGCGCAGCAGGGTGATGGTCTCGAAATTGTCGTCGCCGTCTTTGTCCTGCAGGCGGTAAAGACCGCTGCCTTTTTCGAATTTTTTATCGGCGTTGTGGTTCACCATCACGTAAAGACTGTTAAACGCATACAATAATCCCTGCGCGTAACCCATCGTCACTTTCGACGAAGTGTCCGTCCCGATCTTCATCTGTTCGATCTGGATACTGGTCGTAGTGTCGCCGATGGCCGGCAAAGTGAGGCGGTACAGGTAGCCGTACTGGTCGGACACGATCAGGCGGCCCTTCGGGTCGAAGGTCATCGACACCCACGAGCCCTGCTTGTTGTCGCCGGGGCTGTAGAGATGGTCCACGTTGAAATTGTCCGGCAGCTTGAGCTTGTCGATCTTCGGATTGCCCGTCAGCTGCCGTTTTGCCGGCTCGTTGTTACAGGCAGCGGCCGTTAGTACGGCTGCGAAGAGAATAAAGAGTTTGGTCTTTACATGCATAAAAAAATGTTTCTTTTAGTATAGTAGACGCTCAGTCCCACCCCTGGTTCTGTTCCAGGCCGTTCAGGCGTTTTTCCCTGTCGGGAATGGGAAAGAGCAATTTATAAGCCGCTATGTCGTACGATGCCGCGCTCAGCCGCGTCAGTCGTTGTTTTTCTTCTTTGCCGTGCTGCGTCATCACTGCAATGGCTTTGCCGGTACGCAGCAGCTGGAACCAGCGGTGATCCTCGAAGGCCAGCTCCACTCTCATTTCATGCTGCACGGTATCCCTGAAAGCGGCCTGCCCCAGCCCGCTCACGGGATCGAGCCCCGCGCGGTGACGCACGTCGTTGATGTACGGGTACGGATCGCCCGTACCTGTTTCGTTGATCGCTTCGGCCAGCATGAGCAATACATGCGAATAACGGTATACCGGCCAGTTTTCGTTCGCGCGCCCGTCCAGCGCATATGGCGGATGATAGAATTTTTTGATCAGCGGAAGTTTGCCCCCGAACGCCCCGGCTTCCTCAAAAGGCGCGTTCGTCGGGCTGTCGTACAGGTACACAGATTCATCCCTCCGCTTGTCGCCTGCTTCGTAGGCGTTATAAATACCGGGTGTCGGGATGTTATTTCCCCCGAGCAGCCCGTTGAACCCTGTGAGGTCCTTTTTTCCATTACGTGGCCCGAATACAAAAATATAATTACTGCTCTCAGTTTCAAGCCCTGAATTGTATTGCACGGAAAAAACCGATTCGATATTGTTCTTCCGGGCAGGATTAAAATTGTCGCCGTAGTCGTCCACCAGGTCATAACCGAGCGTGGTTACCTCCTGCAGCGCGGTTACCGCATCCGGGTAATTTTTCCGTGTGAGGTACACTTCCCCCAGCAGCGTCAGCGCGGCGCCTTTGGTGGCCCGGCCCACGTCCGCGCCGGTGTAGGAAGGCGGCAGGCTCTCCGCCGCATCTTTTGCGTCGGCGATGATCTGCGCGTATACTTCGTCCACGGAAGCGCGGCTGCGCGCAAATGCGTTCTCCGGCCCGTCGGGTTCCTTCACGATCAGCGGCACGGGGCCAAAAAGACGCACAAGGTGAAAATAATACAAAGCGCGCAGGAATTTAGCTTCTCCCGCATAACGTTTTTTTACGTTCTCGTCGGCGAACTGCACGCCGTCTATCCGCGTAACGATCACATTGCACTGGTGTATGTTCCTGTAGATCTGCGCCCACACGTTGTTCACGTAGTTATTGCTCGACGTGATCAGGAACTCGTCTATCTCTTCCCGCTGCTGCGCGCCGCGGTCGCTCGCGTCGTACTGGTAGTTGGTATTGTCCGCCACCATTTCCGTCATCGCCCAGAAGTCGCTCGTATAAAGGTTCTGCAGCACACCGTACGCACCGTTCACCGCCCGCAGCACCTGCTGCTCCGTCTGGTAATAATTCTCGCCGCTGGAAAACGAATTCGGTTTTACGTCGAGCATATAATTGCAGCCGTTGGCGGACAAAGCCATCAGGCATATAAGATATATCTTAGTTTTCATTTTGTGCAGGTTTTTTAGCATGGTTAAAATGACAGGTTCGTTCCGATGATAAATACCCTCGGCACCGGGTAGTTGGAATAGTCCACGCCGGGCACCAATGCGCCGCTGCCGCCTTTGCCGATATAATTGCTCACTTCCGGGTTGCCGCTGTACTTCGTGAACAGGATAGCGTTCTGTACGCTTGCGTACACGCGCGCGCTGGAAAGGAAGCCTTTTTTCGGAATGGAATAACCCAGCGTGATGTTCTTCACCCAAGCGTAATTATTTTTTTCCACCGTCAGCGAGCTTACGTCGCGGAACATCACCCTGCCGCGGCCGGAGCCGTTGGTGGTGGGGATGCGCCCGTTGCCTGGCTGCGATTCGGAACGCCAGCGGTCCTTCACTTCCCTTCTTACGTTGAACACGCCGTCGATGTTTCCGTTGTAATCGTTGGTGGCATGCAGCCTGTCCGCCCCCATGGAGCCTACTACCAGCACCCGCAGGTCGAACCGGCCGTAATTGAGCATATTGGTGATGCCCCAGGTGAAATCGGGGTACGGGTTGCCGATGATGTCGAAGTCCTGCCGCGGCGTGATCACCCCGTCGCCGTTGATGTCCTTGAAACGGATATTGCCGGGGATGGCGCCGGGAAACGCAGGGCCTTTTTCCACTTCGCCCTGGTTCTGGTAAATGCCGTCAAACACGTAGCCGAACAGCATCGCCAGCGGTTTGCCCACCATCGTGAAGTTGGTGGGATTGCCCTCGCTGCTGTTGCCGGAATAGATCGGGTCGTTGTTGCGGCCGAGCTTCAGCACTTTGTTGCGGTTGAACGCGATGTTGAAATTGGTGCTCCAGGCGAACTGCCGCGTTTTGATGTTCAGCGAATTGATGCCCAGCTCTAGCCCTTTGTTCTCCAGGTCGCCGCTGTTCTCGGTAACGGTGCCGAAGCCGGAGGACTGCGGTATTTCCACCTGCAGCAGCAGGTCTTCGGTGTTCCGTTTGTAAAGGTCGGCGGTGATGTACACGCGGTCTTTCCACAACCCGATATCGAAGCCGATGTTCAGCTCGCGCATTTTTTCCCAGCCGAGGTTGGGGTTGCCGAAGGAGTTCATCACACGGCCGCCCGCAAGGGCGCCGCCCAG
>CBINIO010000320.1:0-5454 GCA_966250725.1 uncultured Chitinophaga sp. | reverse complement strand
CTGGAGCGCGGCGACAGCGGCGTGCGTTCCACCGCGTCCGTGCAAGGTTCGCTTGTGATGCATCCCATTTTTAACTATGGAAGCGAGGAGCAAAAAAACCGTTTCCTGCCCAAAATGGCTACCGGCGAGATCATGGGATGCTTCGGTCTTACCGAGCCCGATTTCGGTTCCAATCCCGCCGGCATGCTTACTTATTTCGACGACGATGGCGATCACATCCTGCTGAACGGAGCCAAAATGTGGATATCCAACGCGCCTTTCGCGCACATCGCGCTTGTCTGGGCCAAAGACCCGGAAGGAAAAGTGCGCGGGGTGATCGTGGAACGCGGCATGGAAGGCTTTTCCACCCCCGAAACCCGCAACAAATGGAGCCTGCGCGCCAGCGCCACCGGCGAGCTCGTGCTGGACAACGTGCGTGTGCCCAAAACCAACATACTTCCCGGCGCATCCGGGCTAAAAGCGCCGCTGACATGCCTTTCCAGCGCCCGTTACGGCATCGCATGGGGTGCCGTCGGCGCAGCGATGGACTGTTACGACACCGCTCTCCGTTATTCGAAGGAACGCGTGCAGTTCGGCAAACCCATCGGCGGTTTCCAGCTGATACAAAAAAAACTCGCCGAAATGATCACGGAGATCACCAAAGCGCAGCTGCTCAACTGGCGGCTGGGCGTGCTGCAAAACAACCGTACCGCCACGCCCGAACAGATATCCATGGCTAAACGCAACGCCTGCGAAACGGCCCTGCACGTCGCCCGCGAAGCCAGGCAGATACTGGGCGCCATGGGCATTTCCGGCGAATATCCCATCATGCGGCACATGATGAACCTCGAAAGCGTAACCACCTATGAAGGCACCCATGAGATACACCTGCTTATCACCGGGATGGACATTACCGGTCAAAACGCATTTTCCTGACGATTTTATTAAATTGTGCGCATGAAGGGGTTATTATTGCTGTTTAGTGTATGCATCACCGTTAGTTCGTCCGCGCAAAAAAAGGCCATTACCATTTCCGGCAAAGCGCAGGGCACCTATTACGTGGTGAAATATCTCAGCAGGGATACCGTTTCCCTGCAGCCGGAGATCGAAGGGCTTTTCAGGCAGATAGACCGCTCACTTTCGCTCTACCTGCCCAGCTCGCTTATCAGCCGTTTTAACAAAGGCGACAAGGTGATGATGGACGGTCATATGCGCACGGTGATCAAAAAAGCGCAGGAAGTGTCCCGCGAAACGGACGGGCTGTTCGACATCACGGTGAAGCCGCTGGTGGACCTGTGGGGCTTTGGCGTGGAAAGGCATAACAACGGCAAACCTTCGCCGGAAGCCATCAAACGTACCTTGCGGCATGTGAATTATGAAAACCTCACGCTTCGCGCGCGATACCTGCTCAAAAAGGAACCCGGCGTGGAGATAGACTGCAACGGCATCGCACAGGGTTATACTTCTGACGTGATCGCCAAATTCCTGCTGTCGCGCGGCATTTCAAACTACCTCGTAGACGTGGGCGGCGAACTGGTGGCTTTGGGGAATAATGAAAAAGGAAAACCCTGGAGCGTGGGCATCGAAAGGCTGCCGGAGGGCGGCGGCAACCAGCAATGGCTGATGATGACCAGCGGCGCGGTAGCCACCAGCGGCAATTACCGGCGGTTCTTCGAAGAAGGCGGCACCCGCTTCGCGCATACCATCAACCCGCTCACCGGCGAAGCCATTCACAACAACATCATCGCCGTGACCGTCACCGCCCCCGACGCTATAACGGCTGACGCGTACGACAATGCGCTGATATTGCTCGGGGTGGAGAAAGGGCTCGCGTTCGTGCGCGATCATCCCAAACTGAAGCTCGGCGCGCTGTATATCTACAAAGATGCGGACGGGCAGCTGCGGGAAAAATATTCCGAAGGATTTTTCGAACAGCGGTAAAAAAATGGGGCCGCCCACGGCAGCCCCTCACGCCCACATGTTCTGTAATTGTGGTTACCGGATATGGAACTTCACGCCAATATTCGCTTGTACCGAATTGAAGTTTGTAATCTCGTTCACTTTGAACGGCGCGTAATTGTACTGCACGTTCGCGTTCAGCATAACAGGTGAATATTTCCCGAAAGGCACGTTGACGCCCAGTTCCGGGCTCACCTGGAAGGCCCATTTATTTTCCTGCTCAACGAACTCGCCCCAGTATTTCTCATAGTTCATGTTAGCCGTACCTACACCTACACCGGCGTACGGGATCACCTTTGCTTCGGGAGAAGCGAGCGAATAATGCACGGTGGCGAGGATGGGAATGGTTTGCAGCGTATGCGTCTGCACGGCGCTTACGTCTTCCCCCTTGCCGGGATACAGCGCGCGGGGCACCCTTTCATAAAAATCGCTGAAACCTGTTTTAAGACCCAATGCCAGGCGGTCGTTCAGCGAATACTGCAAACCGACCTGCCAGCCGCGGAAACTCGTGTTCCCCGCATAGTCGCTCAATGAGCCCAAAGGCTGCGCGATGGAATAATTCAGGTTAAGCGATACAGGCGGCCTGCTTTGCGCAAAAGCGCTGCTAACGCCCAGCGAACCGATCAATATGAGGATAATTGCTTTGATACTTTTCATTTTTCTTCGTTTTAAACTTTCACCATTCAATTAGTTTGCTGTTTTCAGGTACTGGCTCTGGTCGAAAACCGCCTTGAGCATTGGCTCCAGGTTGCTGCCGTTCCAAACGCCCGTACCGCGCAGCTGCGCGTTCCAGATGGCTACGAGCTGGTTGTCGTGACTGGCCGCGTTCTTCAGGTCCACCAGGTCTACCGCCACCGACTTTTCATTGTAACGGAATACCGTGTAATAAGAAGGGAACCAGTAGTTCCAGCCGGGATAACCCCAGTAGCCGGTATCCCAATACCCGGGCCAGCCCGCCCAGTAGCCGGGGTTATAGCCCACCTGCGTGGTGGTGTTGTCGATGCGGGTTACGTTCATCGCGAGATCGGGTTTCGCGGATTTGTCCACCAGCGTGTAGCCGCGCGCCTGCATGGACGATTTAAGGATCGCCAGCAGGTTCTGATCGTATGTGGTCAGTTCTTTTGTTGCGCCTTCGCGGTTGCTGAGGACCGCCACGGAATCAACTATGCTGAAAGTTTTGTAAGAAGAGAAATCGGCTTGTTCGTCGTAATTCGTTACATAAATACGGGATTCTTCAGCCGTCATGTCTTTGAGAGGGTCCTTCCTGCAACTGCTTACCAGCATTGCGCCCGCAGCCACCATACTTAAAATAAAGCCTGTTCTTTTCATATGTGTTTCTTTTTAATCGCTGTTATTACGGCCGGTGATGCAGTCCGTTATCTTCTCTCCTGTTTCACTCCGCATTACTGCTAATCCGGATAACGGACCTACATCGTTGTTCTCGTTTCACACATATCCATCTCACATCCGGCTGTCTTTTTATGGAACGGTATAGACAGGCGAATGTTACTGCGGGTTTACAGCAAAAAAGTTAAAATACCGCTAAAGAAATGTTAAAGCAAAAACCGCCAGGGCGGCGGTTTGCATAGGGGAATTATGATATATATTCTCGAAAATAAATGTTATGTTCTTGTCCTGCGTAGCTTAATTGAGGATGCCGCGGCTGGAGAGCTCGTTTTGCAATTGCGCCGGGCTGAGGAAGTGAATGGATTCGATGCCGAATTCTTCCGCCGCTTTAACGTTCCGGGAGTTATCGTCGATAAAGATGGAGGTGGATTTGTCGACGTTGTAGCGGTCGAGCAGAAGCTGGTAAAAATCAGGCTGCGGCTTGCGCAGCTTTTCTTTGCCCGACACCACGATACCGTCAAACCATTGCAGGAACTGGTATTCCATCAGCGCGATGGGAAACGTTTCGTTGCTCCAGTTGGTGAGCGCGTACAGTTTGAAACGGCCGCTGTCCTTCAGCTTTTTCAGGATCTCCACCGTTTCGGGAATGGGGCCGCCCAGCATTTCTTTCCATCGTCCGTAAAACGCCCGTATCTGCGCTTCGTACTGCGGATGCTGCGCGATGAGCAGGTCGGTGCCTTCCGCGAGACTGCGGCCTTCGTCCTGGGTCTCGTTCCAGTCGGAGGTGCAAACGTTCCCGAGGAAATGTTCCACTTCTTCCTGGGTGGCGAAGATCTTGCTGTACAGGTAACGGGGGTTCCAGTCAACGAGCACGGCGCCGAGGTCGAATATGATGGAATGGTATGCGTGGTTTTTCATCCGTTAATGTTTGTCTTTTTTTAGTGGCCGGACGGAACCGGTTTCATAACGGTAAAAGTATTGCACGGATTGCTGGCAAGCAAGGCTTTATATGGATTTTTTTTCTAAAATATCCTTTATTCGTCTTCAGGCTGACGGCCGCCGCCGTTCAGCAGCGCGTCCGCCGCTTCGTCCAGCAGCCGGAGATCAACCGAGTCGCTGCCGGCGATGCCTTCGATGGAACCCTTGATGTGCGCGGCGTTGAGCAGCACTTTTTCCAATTGTTTTTCGCGGGCCTTCCAGAGTTTTTCCATCGCTTCGCGTTCTTTCTGGATGGAGGTTTTCATCGCGCGGAAACCTTCGCGGATGGCGTTCCATTGTTCCGCAAATTCGCCGCTGGTGAGGTAATGGTAAAGCAGGTGCATCTTATCGCCTTTGTTTTCCTGGCTTTTGGCGGAGTTGTAGATCTTCATGATGGCGTCGCGAAGCACGTACGTAAGACTTTTCACTTCATGGAACGAGCATACCCAGATGCCTTCCCTTTCGCCGAAGCGGTCCATGTTCGACGGCATGGTGCGGGTAACGAGCACGGCTACGTCGGCGCCCTGGCTGCGCATGTCGGCTTTCAGCTTTTCGATCCATTCGGGGGAAAAGCTGCTGGTGCGTTTGCTTTCGTAAATGATCCTGCCGCATTCCTGGCCATACTGGTTGCGTACGGTCTGTATGCAATCCGCGCCGCGCACGCCTTTGCCTACTTCGCAAACCGCGTCGAAGGGGAAAGTGGCGCGCAGCATTTCTTCCAGCGCCAGCTCCTGTACTTCGCCCTGCAGCTGCATGGAGCCCTGCTCGGCTTTGCGGCGCATTTCTTCGGCGAGACGGCGCTGGTCTTCCAATTGCTTTTCCATTTCCTTCAGGCGCATCTGGTATTCCGTGTCTTTGAGGCTGCTGCGTTCGGCTTCGTCTTTGCGGATCTGCTCCATCAGGCGGGTGCGTTCCTCCATGAGCTTTTTTTGCAGCGAAAGCTCGAGCTCCTGTTCGCGGTTTTGCAGCTCCTGTGTTTTTTTGAGGAAGTCGAATTCGCGCTGGCGGGCCTCTTTGAGCTTCTCTTCGCTGTCCTGCTGGTTTTGCCGCAGCAGCTGCAGCTGGTTCTCGAAGTCGGCGGCCACGTCTTTCCGGATGGCGGCGGCCATATCTTCCTGGAGTTTTATTTTTTCGGCCTGAAGGCGTTTGTTCAGTTCTTCTTCCTGCTGCTGGCGTTGCTGAAGGACAAGC
>CBINIO010000319.1:0-5469 GCA_966250725.1 uncultured Chitinophaga sp. | reverse complement strand
CGGCAGGCCAAGTTCGGGATCGTCGAGGCACAACGACATCGTGCCGACCGTGGCCTCCACCACCTGCTCGGTGGTGATGTCCGGCAGGAAAGCCAATGTGCCGCCCTATCATTTTTCAGCGGAGTACGAATGGGAAAAGCGGGAGCGGAAGGTGGAAAGCCTGAAAAGCGCGCTGGTGCTGCAAACGCCGGACGATACGCTCAACCGCATGTTCGCATTTTCAAAAGTCCGTTTTGCCGAAAGCATATTCGATACGCGCGAAGGGTTGATGCACGCGCCCGGCGGCGGCGATTATTACGCGGCCATCTGGGCGAACGACCAGGCGGAATACGCCAATCCTTATTTCCCTTTTCTCGGCAACGCCGAAGGCAACGAATCCGCCCGCAACAGCTTCCGCCTGTTTGCCCGGTATATGAACGATGCGTACAAACCCATTCCCAGCTCCATCATCGCCGAAGGCACGGACATATGGAACGGCGCCGGCGACCGCGGAGATCAGGCGATGATCGCTTACGGCGCGTCGCTGTTCGCGTTATACAGTGCGGATACCACTGAAGCGCGGCGCCTCTGGCCGCTGATCAGCTGGTGCAACGAATACCTTGAGAGGAAAAAAACGGCGGATGGCGTGATCGCTTCCGATTCCGACGAGCTGGAAGGGAGGTTTGAAGCGGGGAAGATCAATCTTTCCACCAATGTGCTCGCTTACGGTGCGCTGGTATATTCCTCGCGGCTGGCGCGCGCGCTGGGAAATCAAAAAGACGCCGCAACACTGCAGCGCAAAGCCTTGCAGCTTGCCAAAAACATCGAAACTTACTTCGGCGCAAAAGTAGAAGGGTACGATACTTACCGGTATTACGAAGGCAACGACAAGCTGCGTTCCTGGATCGCGCTGCCGCTCGCCATGGGTCTCTTCGACCGCAAAGAAGAAACCATGCGCGCGTTGCTGTCCGACAAGCTCTGGACAAAAAACGGCATCCTGACGGAATCCGGCTCAAAGACCTTCTGGGACCGCTCCACGCTCTATGCGTTCAGGGGCATGTTCAGGGCGGGCGCCACCGACACCACGCTGTATTATTTTAAATATTATTCCGCCCAGCGCCTGCTGGGCGAGCACGTGCCATACGCGATAGAGGCCTGGCCGGAAGGCGACCAGCGGCATCTTGCGGCTGAAAGCGGTTTGTACGGCAGGGTGGTTACCGAAGGACTGTTCGGCATCGATCCGCTCGGTTTTAACAGATTTTCCGTGTTCCCGCGATTACCGCATGGCTGGAACGACATGGCGCTGCGGAATATCCGGGCATTTGGCCGTAACTTCGGCCTTCGCGTGCAGCGCGATGGAAAAAATTTCCTGATCGAAATTTCCGAAGGAGGCAAAGTGCTGCAGCGCATCCCGTGGGACGGTAAAAAACCCGCGGACATCACGATATAACAGCTGCATGTTCACCACCGTACTGATAACTTTTTTACTGGTCACCTGCACGGTCGGCGCGGTGTCGTGGCTGGTGTCGCGAAAGGAAAAGATCAACACCCTGTCAGGTTTTTTTCTTGCCAACCGGCGCCTCGGTTTTGTGGCCGTGGGCAGCGGCCTGCTGTTCGCCAATATCAACACGGTGCTGTTCGTCGGCGAGAACGAGCTGGTGTATACGCATAACATGAGCGTGATGGCCTGGGGCGTTACGTCAGTGATCGCCATGCTGATCGTGTCGGAATTCATCATGCCCATCTATCTCCGCATCGGCATCGCCACCACGCCCGACTACCTCGAACGGCGCTACGACACCGGCACCAAACGGATCGTGTCCCTGCTTTTTCTTTTCAATTACATCGTGAACCTGCTGCCTTCCGTGCTGTATGGCGGCGCGGTGGCGTTCGACGGGCTTTTTCATTTTTCCGATATGTTCGGCGTCGGCTACTGGAGCACCATCTGGATACTCGTGTGGCTGATCGGCGGGGTAGGCGCTTTGTATTCCTTGCTGGGCGGGCTGAAGGCCATCGCCTTGTCCGACATGATGCTGGGGCTCGCCATGTTCACCGGCGGTTTGCTGCTGCCGTTCTTCGGGCTGCGTTACCTCGGCGGCGGCGATATGCTGGCGGGGCTGGAAACGCTGCTGTCCACGCACACGGAACATCTGAACAGCATCGGTTCTCCCGGCGATCCCGTGCCGTTCGGCACGATCTTCACCGGCATGCTGCTGGTGAACCTGTATTACTGGGGTACGGAACAGTACATCGTGCAGCAGGTGCTCGGCTCGCGCGACCTCGCTACCTGCCAGAAAGGTATTGCGCTGGCCTGTGTGGGCAAAATTGCATCCGTGCTGCTGCTGAACGTTCCCGGGCTGATCGCCGTGCACATGTATGCCAGCATGCAGAACACCGCCGCCGTATTCCCCCGCATGGTGAGCGACGTGTCGCCGCCGGTGTTCATCGGCTACATGGCCGCCATCCTTTTCGGCGCGGCCTTTACGACGTTCAACGCGGGGCTCAACAGCGCCAGCACTTTGTTTATCCTCAATATCTACAAACCCTGGGCGGAGAAAAGGAAACAGGCCGCCGACGAAAGCACCTGTCTCCGCATGGCGAAACGTTTTGAGCTGGCCATTTGTCTTACCGCGATGTGCATCGCGCCGTTCATCATTTTTGCGAAGAACGGGTTTTACAATTACCTGCAAATGGTGGGAGGATTGTTCAGCGTACCGGTGTTCACGATACTGCTGGTCGGGCTGCTGACAAAAAAAGTCCCGCCGCTGGCCGCGAAGACCGGGCTTGTTTTTTTTATCGTTTGTTACGGGTTGACGCAAACCGTGGTGCATACCGGCCTGCACTTTTTGCATACGCTGGCGATCCTGTTCGTGATCACTTCGGGGCTGATGCTCGCCATCGGCAGGCTGCGGCCGCTGGCGACGCCTTACCGGCCTTTGCGCAGTGGAGTTACGGAAATGTCGCCCTGGAAGCACCGGCACGTGTCCACTTTCCTGCTGGCGGCGGCCGTGGTGGCGATGTTCCTGGTATTTTCGCCCTGGGGGCTGGCGGGGTGATTACGCTCGGAAGGCTTTACACCCGGCGGTCCGGCGCGCCCTCCGCCCGCCTTTTTAAATTCTTCGATATTGATTACATTTACCGGTCATTGGAATCAACAAACTTGTCAACCGGTCTGTCATACGAAGATGCCGAACTGATCATTTTATTTCAGCAGGGCGAACGGGCGGCCCTGCATGCGGTCTATGAACGCTTTATGCGGCCGCTTTGCTACTTCGCCGACCAGATGATAGAAGATACCATGGCGTCGGAAGACATCGTTTCCGAATGTTTCATCCAGGCTTTCAAACGAAAGGAAGATTTCCCCTCCATAGCACATCTGAAGTCATTTTTATATACGTCCGCCCGCAATGCCGCGCTCAATCACCTGAAAGCGCAAAAGCGGCACGGGGACGTGCATCTTTCGCTGGAAAAGGCCGCCGAGCGGCTGGATATGGACGTAGAACGGGCGTATATCAAAACGGAGGTCATGCAGCTGATCTTTTCGGAGATCGAAAGGCTGCCCCCTCGCTGCCGCGACGTGGTGCGCCTGGCCATCGTGGACGGGAAAAACGCCCGGGAGATCGCGGAGGAGCTGAATATGGCTTACCAGACGGTGCTGAACCAGAAAACAAAAGGAGTGGGGTTATTGCGCACCGCCCTGCTGAAAAATGAATTGATTTCCCTGCCGGCGCTCATCGCGGCGCTCTCGCTGCTGCAAACCTGAAATTTTTTTTGAGCCGGCCGGTAGGATCTGACGCGTTAGTTGTTTTAGGGGTATATGGGCATGATGGAGAACAATGACCAGATCGTCCGGCTGATCGGCAAGTACCTGGAAACCAGCCTGGACGAAGCAGAGCAACGTGTATTGGACGAATGGCTGAACGCCGCTGAAGATAACCGCAGGCTGCTCGGGGAACTGGCAGACCCGCAGCGGGTATCGCAGGGCCTGGGCCGTTTCTATGCCTATGACGCCAACCGCGTTTCCCAAAAGATAGCACAGGAAATTCCCGCCTTTGCCGCGCCCGCGAAGGTACGCCGCCTGCATACCCTGCGCCGCTGGGGCTGGGCGGCCGCCGCCGTATTGCTCCTGGGCGCCGGCGCCTGGTATTGGGCCGCGCAGCAGCAAACCACTTCTTCCCATATCGCCATTGCGCCGGCAAACATATTGCCCGGCCGCGAAGGCGCCATCCTCACCCTGTCCGACGGCAGCCAGGTAGTGCTGGACAGTCTCGCCAACGGCACCATCGTGCAGCAGCCCGGGTCGGACGTAGTGCTTTCCAATGGTCAGCTCAGTTATATAGACGAAGGCAATGCCGCCGCGGGCATCGTGTACAACACCATGACCACGCCCCGCGGGCGGCAGTTCCGCGTAACCCTGCCGGACGGCACGAAAGTGTGGCTGAACGCGGCCAGCTCCATCCGTTACCCCGTCGCTTTCGCGGGCGACGAACGCAAGGTGGACATTACCGGGGAAGTATATTTCGAAGTGTCGAAAGACGCGTCAAAACCGTTCCGCGTAAACGCCGCCGGTCAGGCGACCGTTACCGTGCTGGGCACTTCCTTCAACATTAACGCTTACGAAAATGAAAAAGATATCGCCGCCACGCTGTTGAGCGGCGGCGTAAAGGTAGCCGCCACGGCGGCGCCGGCAAAAGGCGTCGTGCTGAAGCCCGGCCAGCAGGCAAGGCTCGGCAGGGGCGATCACAGCCTGCTGGTGCGCAGCGCCGACGCGGATAAAACGATGGCCTGGAAAAACGGTTTCTTCAATTTCGAAGGGGCCAGTATCGAAGACGCGATGCGCCAGCTGGAACGCTGGTACGACATCAGCGTCGTATATGAGAACGGGATACCGGATATCACGTTCCTGGGGGAAATAGACAGGCAGATCGCATTGCCCGACCTGCTGGAAATATTAAGAAGGACGGATGTGGATTTCAGGATAGAAGGACGCACGCTGATCGTGCTGAACAACTAGCATACAAAGGACAGAACAAAGGCTGAAAGATACCAGGTTAAGCGCCGGCAAAAAAAGAACCGTCACGGGTTGCAGCCGTGACGGTCTCATATGATCCGGCTGAGGCTTAAATGGACTTGCTATTCTCATTTATTAACAACCAAATCGTTTGCAATTTATGCAAAAAAAACGCTATTGGCCGCCCGGTGACCGGGGAAAATACGGCCCTTCCAAAATCTTTTTGGCAACGGGATCGACCTATGTAAGATCCCTTCAGGCCAAGCTAAAATTGATCATTAACGTGATGAAACTTACCGCGATCTTCATGGTGGCCGCCATTTTCCAGGCATCCGCTTCCGGCCATGCGCAAACGGTCACTTTGTCCGCCGAGACGGTCCCTTTAAAGACCGTGTTTGCCGCCATCAAGGCGCAGACCGGCTACGTGGTGTTCAGCAACGCCAGCAAGGCGTTCGTCACCATGTCCGCGGTGCCGACGA
>CBINIO010000318.1:0-5469 GCA_966250725.1 uncultured Chitinophaga sp. | reverse complement strand
GACGGTGGATCCCTCCGCCCTCGAGCTGCTCGTCCCCGGCAATACCACCGCCACTGTTTCTGACGCAGCCAGTTTTCGTATGTCCTGCTCCGTCGAAGCTTCCAGATGATCGGCGGACAATGCGCCCACCTCCACCGCAACACCAGAACCGCCGCTGCTGAATTGATCCGCATGTACCGTAATGCCGAACCCCGCCGCCGCGTCCAGGAAAGCCCTCGCAGCTGCCGCGGAAAACGCCGTTTCTTCAATAAAAATATCCACCCTTTCACACAGCCGTTCTTCCCGTACCGCGGGCAACAGCTCATGCAATATCCATCGCAGATAACTTTTTTCGTCGCCGTCAAAATCACGGGGGCGGATGTGCGCCGCCAGGCAGGTAGGCACCAGCGTGGCTTTCGTATGCATGCCGGCCTGCCGGATGGCGCGCAGCATGGTCAGTTCCGATTCGAGGTTCAGGCCGTAACCGCTTTTAACCTCTATCGTGGTAACGCCGTCTTTGAGATGCCGGTTCGCCCGGGCCACCGTATTTTCGGTAAGCACGGTAATATCCGCCTCGCGGGTTTTGGCGACGGAATCCCAGATGCCGCCGCCGGCGCGGGCAATGTCCAGGTATGACTTCCCGGCGATGCGCATGGCGTAATCGCGGCTGCGGTTGCCGGCAAAACAAATATGCGTATGGCAGTCCGTGAACGCGGGGAGCAGCACCAGCGGCTCGTCCATGTATTCCACTTCCGCCGCGGGGTGCTGTTTGCGCAGCTCCTCAAAACCGCCGTACTGCAACAGTTTCCCGTTTTCCACCACTACGCCGGCATGGGTGGTCACCCGCAGCATATCGTCCTGCAAAGCGCCTTTCAACGGGAGGCCCGCCAGCGGCAGCGCCTGTACGAATGGGCCGATGAGCTTCATATGCTTGTTTGTTTCTTTGTGAAATTACAACCCCATCCCGAAATGGTCCCGCACTTCGATCGCTTTTTCATAACCGGCGTCGGCATGACGGAAGATGCCCATCGCGGGATCGTTGTATAGTACGCGTTGAAGACAAGCCGCCGCACGGTCCGTACCGTCCGCCAATACCACCATGCCCGCATGCTGCGAATACCCCATGCCCACGCCGCCGCCGTGATGGAAAGACACCCAGGTAGCGCCGCCCGCGGTATTGCTCATGAGGTTCAGCAACGTCCAGTCGGACACGGCGTCGGAACCGTCTTTCATCGCCTCCGTTTCCCGGTTGGGCGACGCCACGGAACCGCAATCGAGATGGTCGCGGCCGATCACGATGGGCGCTTTTACCTTTCCGCTGCGCACCAGCTCGTTGAAGATGAGCCCGGCCTTTTCCCGCTCGCCCATGCCCAGCCAGCAGATGCGCGCGGGCAATCCCTGGAAGGCCACCCGTTCCTGCGCTTTTTGCAGCCAGTTGTGTAATGGTTTGTTATCGGGAAATGCCTCTATCAGCGCACGGTCTGTCGTGTAAATATCTTCGGGATCGCCGGAAAGCGCCACCCACCTGAACGGCCCTTTGCCTTCGCAGAACAGCGGCCGGATGTAAGCCGGCGTAAAGCCGGGAAAATCGAATGCGTTCTTTTCTCCGCCTTCCCGCGCGAACTCGCGCAGGTTATTGCCGTAGTCAAAGGTAACGGCGCCGCGCTTTTGCATATCCAGCATAAACCCTACATGCCGCGCCATGCTTTTGAGCGAAAGCGCTTTATAGGTTGCGGGATCGTTTTGGCGCAATGCCGCGGCTCCGGCAAGACTCAGCCCGTTGGGCACATAGCCGTTCACGGGATCGTGCGCGGAAGTCTGGTCGGTGAGGATGTCGGGAACGATGTTATCGCGCAGCAGTTTTTCCAGCATATCGCCGGCATCGCTTACCAACCCCACGGAAAGCGCCTCGCCTTTGGCCTGCGCTGCTTTCACCCACTGCAGCGCCTCTTCGTAGGAATGCGTCATGCGGTCGAGGTAACGCGTGTCGATACGTTTCTGCAATCTTGCCGGGTCAACGTCCGCGCCGAGGAACACGGCGCCGGCCATGGTGGCTGCCAGCGGCTGTGCCCCGCCCATGCCGCCGATGCCCGCGGTAACGAGCAGCCTGCCTTGCAGGTTGCCGTTAAAATGCTGGCGGCCGCATTCCGCAAAGGTTTCGTAAGTGCCCTGCAAGATGCCCTGCGTGCCGATATAGATCCAGCTGCCCGCCGTCATTTGCCCGTACATCATCAGGCCTTTCGCGCGCAGCTCGTTGAAATGCTCCCAGGTAGCCCATTTCGGCACGAGGTTGCTGTTGGCCAGCAGCACGCGCGGCGCCTGCGGATGCGTGCGCACGACGCCTACCGGTTTACCGGATTGTATCAGCAGGGAATGTTCCTCGTCAAGGGTGAGCAGGCTTTTGATGATCTGCTGCAAAGCCTCGCGGTTGCGCGCCGCCTGCCCGATGCCGCCGTATACGACCAGCTCGTCGGGGTTTTCGGCCACTTCCGAGTCGAGGTTGTTGAGCAGCATGCGCAAGGGCGCTTCGGTCTGCCAGCTGCGCGCGTGCAGCTGCGTGCCGCGCGGGGCTTTGTAATGCGGGTGCGCCGCATACGTATCAAAAAAGCCGGAATTGTTCTTCATAAATACCGTTTAGATCGATTTGGTGAATGGCTGCGGCCTCGTTGGCCGCGCGTACGAATGACTGGTCGGCGATCACTTCCTGCAAGGCGTGTATATCGTTGGCGAAGATGCGGTCCTTTTTGGCGAAGCTCACTTTTTCGCGCACGAACCGGTGACAGGCTTCCAGCACCGGCGCGGATTTCAAGGGCCGCCTGAAATCTATCGCCTGCGCGGCGTACAGCAGCTCGATGGCGAGAATATATTCCAGGTTGCCGGTCACCTGCAATAGCTTGCGGCCGCTGATGGAACCCATGGACACATGGTCTTCCTGCCCGAGCGAGGTAGGCACGCTGTCCGCGCTCGCGGGGAAGCAAAGGGTCTTGTTCTCGGTTACCAGCGCGGCGGTGGTGTATTGCGGGATCATAAAACCGGAGTTGAGCCCCGCGTCTTCGATCAGCAGTTTTGGCAGCCCGAAACGTCCTTCTATCATCATATAACAGCGCCGGTCGGAAATATTCCCCAGCTCCGCGGCCGCCACGGTGGCGTAATCCAGCGGAAGGGCGAGCGGCTGCCCGTGGAAGTTCCCGCCGCTGATAGTGTCTTCTTCTGAAAAAATAATGGGGTTGTCGGTAACGGCGTTGAGCTCGATAACAACGAGGTCCAGCAAATGTTTCCAGGCGGTGCGCGAAGCGCCGTGCACCTGCGGGATGCAACGCAGCGAATACGGGTCCTGCACACGGCCGCAGTCCGCATGCGAGGCCATGATCTCGGAACCTTTCAGCAAGGTATCGAGCCGCTGCGCCACAAGCTGGTTGCCCGCGAACGGCCGGATGGCATGCAGGCGCGGGTCAAAAGGTTTGGCGGTGCCCATCAGCCCTTCCAGCGACAATGCGCCGATAAGGTCGGCGGCTTCCAGGGCGTTGTGCAGCTTTGCCACGGCGGTCACCGCGAAGGACAGAATGAACTGCGTGCCGTTGATCAGCGCCAGCCCTTCTTTCGGGCCCAGCACCACCGGCTGTTTGTTCTCCTGCTGCAGCACTTCCGCCATGGGCGTTACGCGGCCCTTGTAATACACCTTGCCCAAACCGATCAGCGGTAAAAAAAGGTGCGACAGCGGCGCAAGATCGCCGGACGCGCCCACGCTGCCTTTTTCGGGCACCAGCGGCGTAATGCCCTGGTCGATGTGCCAGAGGATGCGCTCCACCGTGGCGGGGTTCACGCCGGAATAACCTTGCGCGAGCGCCTGCACTTTGGTGATGAGCATCAGCCGCGCCACGTTCTCGGGGATGGGCGCGCCCACGCCCACGCTATGGCTTTGCAGGATGTTGTATTGCAATGCACGCGTGTCTTCTTCGGATATCTTGGTGTCGCACAGCGGGCCAAAACCCGTGTTGACGCCGTATACCGTTCTGTGCTCGCGTACGATGGCCTGCACATGGGCATGACTGGCGCTGATGCGCGCCATCACCGCGGGAGAAATAACTCCGCGCACGCGCCCCTCCGCCATATCGAGGGCGGCGCCGACCGTCAGGCGGTCTTCGCCGTAATGGAATACCTTGCTCATGTATCTGTCGTTTTGGTGTAAGCAGGCATGGCGCGCGCGATACGGCCGGCCAGCGGATCGTTTTCCACCGCCCGTTCCAGCGCGCCGATGGCCTCGAGTATTTTGACGCTTTGTTTGTTTTCCGTAACAAGCGTTTCCATCGCCGTTTCAATGCCTTTCCACACGGGCAGCACCTCCTGCAAAAGCCCGCTTCCTTTTTTGGTGAACATCACCCACTGGCGGCGCCCGTCTTCCTCGCAGCGCGCGGTTTTTACCAGCCCTTTCTTTTTCAGGTTGCTGATCAGCTGGCTCACGGCGGAATGGGACACTTCCAGCTCGGTGGCAATGTCCATCAGCGTCAGCCGGTTTTTGTCGGAAAGCAGGTAAAACAGCGGGAACCAGCTGGCATCAAAAGCAATGCCGGCCTGTGCGTACACCTTGTTGACCTCGGCGAGGAAATATTCGCTGAGCCGCCGCAAACGGCTGCCGAAGATCAGGTAACCCAGTTTTGGATAGAAGCTCATGTAAATTATATAAGTGCTTATATATTTTACAATATTAAGAAATCCGGCAGATACCACCGGATTTTTGGAAAATTATTTTTTCTTGACGTCGAACCAGACTTCCGACTGGTCTTCCACGTCCCCATTGTAGTTGATGGAAAGTTCCTCGCCTTTTTTGATGTCCCTGCGTGTTTTGATCGCCATGGTTTCCGCGTCGAAATCCATTTCGTATTCGCAGTTGGGGTTGTAAGCGTGGTTGTAGATCGAGCAGAACCCGAGCGCGATGCAGGAACGGGTTTCTCTTACGCCCCAGAGGAAAATGTAGTTGTGCAGTTTGGTCTTGTCCACCACGCCGGTGTCTGAATTGGAGAGCACCAGGACGGGAGAAACTTCGATAAGCGTGCCGGCGGGGATCGGCTCTTTGGTGAAAACACCCCGGCCTTTTTCTTTGGTCTTTTGAATATACAAATACGGCTTGATCATAATCCACAGATGAATAAGAAGGCGTAAAGTAACACTAATACCTCCAGTTATCAAAATAACGGTGAATGATATTATTTTTGCGGGTATGATCAACTATAACCCGCGCGAATGGTTCACCTTTATTTTCCGCATCCATAAGGCTGATACCGTTAAAAAGCTGGCCCCAATGTTCTGCGCCATCGCGGTATACTCCGCCCTTATCGCATGGCTTGAGCTGGAAGTGTTCAGGCTGTCGGAAAAGGACCACCTCAAAAATATTACCAACATGCACGCGCTGCTGGGTTTCGTGATCTCGCTGCTGCTGGTGTTCCGCACCAATACGGCCTACGACCGCTGGTGGGAAGGCCGCCGGCAATG